>CAXNFJ010000017.1:0-12988 GCA_964201165.1 Desulfomicrobium sp. | reverse complement strand
CATGCCGCCATCGGAATGATGCCCCTTTTGGTCATGACCGACAGGAATGACCTGGGCGGGATTTCCATCCCTTTTCATCCTCAGGTCGGCTCGGCCGCCGTGTTCATCTATGACGGGCTGCCCGGCGGCTGCGGACTGGCGGAACAGGCCTATGCCGAATACGAGACGCTGCTCGCCCGGACCATGAGCGTGATCAGGGAGTGCGCATGCGAGAGCGGCTGTCCTTCCTGCGTGCATTCGCCCAAATGCGGGTCCGGCAACAGGCCCATCGCAAAAGGCGCGGCCTTGCGCATAGTGGAAGAGATCATGTGCGGCGTGGCGCCGGTCGAATCCGCGTCACCGGAGGCTGTTTCGGCGCGGGTGGAGATGAACGAGCTCTGTCCCGCCGTCTCGCCGGCTGCAGTCTCCGGCTTGCCGGAAAGCTTTCGCTATGCGGTGCTGGATCTGGAAACCCGGCGCAGCGCCCAGGACGTGGGCGGCTGGCAGCGGGCCGATCTGATGGGCGTGAGCTGCGTGGTCGTGTATGACTCCGCCGCCGATTCCTGCCGTGATTACCTGCAGGAGGACGTGCCGCGTCTGGTGGGGGACCTGGTGGAATATGATCTGGTGGTCGGGTTCAATATCCTGCGCTTTGACTATGCCGTGCTCGGGGGGCTCAGCCGTTTTGATTTCCAGGCCCTGCCGACCCTGGATATTCTGGGCAGCGTCCACGCCACGCTGGGTTATCGCCTGTCCCTGGACCACCTGGCCAGGGAGACCCTGGGCGCGGCCAAGAGCGCCAGCGGCCTGCAGGCGCTCGCGTGGTGGAAGGAGGGGCGGATCGGCGACATCATCGCCTATTGCCGTCAGGATGTGGCCGTGACCCGCGACCTGTTCGAGTTCGGCCTGCGCCACGGGCATCTTCTTTTTCGCAACAAGGCCGGGAAAAGCGTACGCATCCCCGTGGATTGGGCCGGGAAGTTAGGGGGTTAGACCTGCCGGGTCTTGCCAAGGACGCCGGACCCGTTTACGGCCTTCTTGTTCAAATAAAGAGGAAAGAGAAATTTTATGACCACCATTCCAGCTGATGTTCCCATCAATGGCCGGGCCGGCCGCAAGCGCGTCATCGTGCTGTTCATCGTCCTGCTGATCATCGGGTTTGGAGCGCTGCAATACGTGCGGAGCCTGGGCCGGGTGTCCACGGATGACGCCTTTGTCGATGGTCGGATCTACCAGATCACCCCTCGGGTGGACGGATACATCCTGCAGGACCTGGTGCAGGACAACCAGCTGGTGGAGGCGGGTCAGCCTCTGCTTGTTCTCGATCCCATCGGTTACGAAGTGGGAGTGGCCCAGGCCCGGGCGGACCTGGCCGCGGCCGAGGCGCAATTGGCGTCCCTGCGCATGGGCGTGCCTCTGCAGAAAAGTCAGACCGAATTTCAGGTCACAGGCGCGCGGGCCCAGCTGGACAGCTTGCTGCGCAGCCTGGACCAGGCCCGGCTGGAAGAGGCCGCGGTCAAGCAGTTGGTGCTGCAGGCCGAAGCTGAACTCAAGAATGCGGAGCTCAATTTCAACCGTCTTTTGGATTTGCGTCAGGCCGAGATCATTGCCGAGTCCGCTTTGGACGAGGCGCGCTCCGGCCTGGACAGCGCGCGGGCCCGGGCCGGGGCCGCCCGCGACAGGGCACAGGCGGCGGGGCGGAACCTGGCCTCGCTGCGCGAGAATGTGGCCCGCCTGCAGGCCAACATCGGTCTGGCCCAAACCGGACATGAGGTGGCGTCCATGAAGGACCTGGAAGTGGCGGCCCAGGAAGCCAGGGTGGACCTCGCCCGGGAAAAGGTGCGCAAGGCGGAGCTTGATCTGGGGTATACCCGCATCCTGGCTCCGGCCAAAGGGCACGTCACCAAAAAACGGGTTCAGGCGGGGCAGATCGTGGCCGCCGGGCAACCCATAATGGCCCTCGTGCCCTTGCATCAGGACCAACTCTGGATCACGGCCAATTTCAAGGAAACCCAGCTGACCAAGGTGCGCCCCGGGCAGCGGGTCGGCATCAAGATCGACACCTTCCCCGGTCGTGAGTTCACGGGCCGGGTGGAGTCGGTCATGGCCGGGACGGGCGCTGTTTTCTCCCTCTTTCCGCCGGAAAACGCCATGGGCAACTATGTGAAGGTCGTGCAGCGCATCCCGGTCAAGATCATCCTTGATCCGGTCAATGCGACCGACGGACTGCGTCTGGGCATGAGCGTGGTCCCGACCATCCGCCTGGACTAGATCCATGGCCCCCGCCCGCGCCACCGGCAAGTGGCTCATCACTTTAAGCGTCATGATCCCGACGCTGCTGGAAATCCTTGACACCTCCATCGCCAACGTGGCCCTGGGTCATATCCAGGGCTCTCTGTCGGCCGGACAGGACGAGGTGACCTGGGTTTTGACCTCCTATCTGGTCGCCAACGCCGTCATCATCCCCATGAGCGGCTGGCTGGCACGGCTCATGGGCCGCAAGAACTACCTCATGGCCTCGGTCATCGTGTTCACTCTGGCCTCCATGCTCTGCGGTCTGGCCCAGAGTCTTGAAATGTTGGTGTTCTTTCGAATTATTCAGGGGATAGGCGGCGGGGGTCTGCAGCCCATGTCCCAGGCCATCCTGCTCGAAACCTTTCCGCCTCGGCAGCGTGGCTTGGCCATGGCCATCTTCGCCATGGGCGCGGTTCTGGGTCCCATTCTCGGGCCGTTGCTCGGCGGCTACATCACGGACAATTATTCCTGGATCTGGATTTTCTACATCAACGTGCCCATCGGCATCGTGGCCGTTTTCATGTGCTGGGCCTTCATCTTCGACCCGCCCTATCAGCAGCGCCGCGTGGCCGGGGAAAAGGTCGATTATCTGGGGCTGGCTCTTTTGTCGGTGGGTCTGGGCAGCCTGCAGGTCGTGCTCGACAAGGGGCAGGGGGATGACTGGTTCGCCTCGGAGCAGATCGTGATCTTAAGCGTTCTGGCCGTGATCTGCCTGTGCACGCTGGTGTGGTGGGAACTCAAGCATTCCAATCCGATCATCAACCTGCGCATTTTTCTCAACCGGAATTTCGCGGCTGGGAACGTGGTCATGTTCTTCGGATTTTTCGCCTTTTTCGGGTCAATCGTGCTCTTGCCCATGTATCTGCAAAACTTGATGGGCTACACGTCCTATCTGGCGGGGCTGGTGCTGGGGCCGAGCGGGGCCATCATGCTCCTGCTGCTGCCCCTGGCCGGAAAACTTACGGAAAAGATCGACGCACGCCTGCTGCTGTGCTTCGGGCTGACGGTTTCGGGACTGTCCCTTCTGTTCATGTCCAATTTCACTCTGCAGATCGACATCGGCACGGCCATGCTCGGCCGCAACATCCAGGCCATCGGCATCGCCTTTTTCTTCGTGCCCCTGTCGTACCTGACCATGGCCTTCATTTCACGCGAGAGCATGAACAATGCATCGGCCCTCTTCAGCCTGCTGCGCAATCTGGGCGGGTCCTTCGGCACTGCTTTCGTGACCACGCTTTTGTCCCGCAGGGCTCAAATTCATCAGCACCAGCTGGTGGAACACCTCACGCCCTACGACCCTCCCTTCACTCAGGCCAGGGACGCCTTGGGGCAGTTGATGGGGCTTGACCCCGTGCAGGCCTCGGGGGTCATCTATCGCTACGCCCTGCAGCAGGCGGCGTACATGGCCTATGTGGACGTCTTTTATGTCCAGGCCCTGTTTTTCTTTGGTCTGGCGGTCTTCATGTGGATCATCCGCAGGCCCGATCATGGGACGCATATGCCCGAAGGCATGCATTAGGGCGTGTTCGTGGCGGGCAGGAAGACGGCATGGATTTCCGTATCCTTTTGGAGGATGAGTTCAAGCCGGGATTGACGGATTTCGCTTCCATCGACGACCCAGTGCGAAAATTCATGGGTTGGGCGGGGCTCCAGCGCGATTTTCTGCCCCTGGAAATACAGGCCTGCATATTCTTCCGGACTGCTTTCCCCATCAATACGAATCGGCTCAGGGCTTTGTACCCGGCAGGTGACGATGCGCGGCGCATCCAGGTCGGCCACGGTTTCGGTCAGCACGTCCGTGCGACGCTGGAGCAGATAGGAGCGCGCCTGGTCTTCGTTGAAGCAGTCCAGTTCGGCCTCTTTTTCCAGTTGCGCATAGTGCCGGACACGCTCCTCGATCCAGTTCCGCGTCAGGCGGTGATTGATGCTAAAACTCAGCCGTCCCAGAAGTTTCTCTCGAAATTGCGGGCTGTTGTTCCACATCCCCTTGAAAATCGTGGCCCGTAAGCCCCGGGCGTCCCGCAGGTTTTTCCAACCGGCCCGATTCGCGGGCACGCCATCGGGACGAAGTCCCGCAAAAGCCAGGTCCGCATCCCACAGCACGCTACGCCAGCGCGGGTTTATCCGCGTCTGATCCAGAATGAGGGCGCCCTGGTTCCAGTCCTGCCATTGCAGAAAGGCGAAGCTGGTCATGGCGTTCATGAAGTCGTCCAGATCGAGTATGCTCTCCGCATACGCATAATCCCACAGGCCGAAGAAGGGTTTGAAGCGAAAACTCAAGGCCTTGTACTGGGCGGCATCAAGGACTGAATTTTCTGCTTCGAGCATATAAAAGGCAAAATTCGTGTGTCCGAGTTTGCGTTCCCAGTGCGTGCGGTTGATGTGCTCGCTGGCCAAGCCCAGACCGAGATTTGCACCGTTTCGGCACATCAGGATCGGCGCAAAATCCGGAGTGTCGGAGCCGATGCGTCTGGCCACGTCAAAGGCGAGCATGGACACAAAGCCGGGCACGGGGTTTTTTTCCAAGCGTGTGACAACCTTGCGGATATCCATGCTTGAATCATCCAGAAAGGCGGAGCCCGGGACGTCCCTCATTCCGTAACTGGCGCGAAAATAGAGCCGGAAACTGTGCAGCATGTCGCGCGTGTCCCGGTTGCCCTGAAGACGAATTCCGGCAGGCGCCGCCAAAATCTCCTGTCCGTTCTGCGTGACGACCATCCCCGCCGGACGTTCCCAGTTCCGGCCACGTTGCCGGCTGTTGGCTTTGAGTCCTGTTTCGGGATGAGAGAAATCGTCATCCGCGACGCGGATGGCCACCACGCGCAGGGAGGAAGCGGGGAGACGGCGCACGTCTTCCCTGGCTGCCGCGACCAGGGAAGATTCACCCGGATTTTGTTCCGGAGCCTTCAGGGTAATCCCCAGTTTTTTGAGCAGGGAAGACTTGCGGGGACTGCCGAGGTCGTCACGCAGGACCGCGATGTGCCGGGAGTACTGCTGCCCCCAGTGCTGCAGACCCGATCCGAAATAAACCAAGACCAGTCCGCAGAGCACGAGGAACAGGACAAGAGGCCGCCGCAGTGGCCCGGGCATCAGATGCTGACCTGGTCGTTGAACATGCTCACCGTGGCTCCGGGAGCGCAAGTCAGGGCCTGGCTCCGCACGTGCGTCAAAAGGTCGGCATCTCCCTTGGTGAAACGCACGGTCACGGCCGCGCCCTCCGAAGTTTCAACCACGGAAATGATGCGTACGCCCGCGATGTCGGTGATGCCGGGCAGAAAGGCACGGGCTGCCGCTTCGGCATTGCTTCCGGGAAGATTGACGAGAATCGTGCCATGTTCACTGGCGGCCAGGGGCATGCCTTGCCAGTTGATGAGAAATAAACCCAGCGTGGAAACGGTCATCAGAATGAGCAGGAAGAGGAGGTTGAAGGTTGCGCAGGAAATTGAAGCGGCGATGGTCAACATGATGAAGCCGACTTCTTCCGGTTCCTTGATGGGCGTGCGGAAACGGACAATGGACAAGGCGCCAAGCAGGCCGAGCGACAAGGGCAGGGAAAATTGGACGCACAGGAAGATGGCCGTGACCGAGATGCCCAGGAGCGGAAAAGATCGGTAGGCGAGGCTTCCGGTGCCGCGCGGACGGTAAAAGCGGACATAGAGGCGCGAGATGTAGAGCGACGTAAAAAAGGAAACCAGAAGCAAAATGAAGAAGGTGGTCAGCCCGATACTCTCCATTTTTTGGTGGCCGGAGGTCCCGGCCTTGATCAGGGCTTCATATATGTTGGCCAAAAAATCGAGGCCAATGGGCATGATCTCGTTCACAAGGTCTCCTTACATGGGTTGCTGCATCAGGGACTGGTAACAGTGCAGGTATTTGGAAAAGGAATCGGGACGAAGGCCCATGGTCACCAGGGGCGCGAGATATTGGGGCAGACGGGCGAGGGTGCCCTTTGTTTCTATGACCGCAAGCGGCAGCATCGGCGAACCGCAGGTCCCGGGGCAGGACAGCGCATGGCGTGGGGCGTGGATGTTTTGGTCCAAGGCGATGCGCGTTCCGGTCATTGGGTCGATGAAGCGCATTCTGCGATAGCTGATAACGAAGACCGGCCGGACCGAGGCGCAAAGGCCAATGCCTTGCGCGGCGAGCAAGGTCGGCAGGGCCGCAAGTTCCGGGGAGCCAAGTGGTAAATGAGCCAGCTCGCGTCCGGTGCTCGTCATGGGAAGGCGCACTTTGCGCTGCAGGCCGCCTTCCTTGATTTTCGCTTCCAGGAAGGCCGGCCCGTCGTCGGGCAGAAAATCCCAGTTCCCGTACCAGCGCAGGCGTATCTTGGCTTTGAAGTAGGTGCTGTCGATTTTTTCGGAGAGGAATTGAAGATCGAGGGTGTCGAAGTAGATGCTGTGCACCGTGCCCCTGGCAAAACTCGGATCGGGCAGGCAGTGGGCGCTGAGGATGGTTTGCGCCAGGAGGGCGTGCGCCATGTCCAGGACGTATTTCTTTTCGGTGCGGGATTCCATGGTGTCGTGGTCGAATGCTCCTTGCAGGATGCAGCGTGCAAGGAGGTACTTTGTGGGCATCGAAAGGAAATCGCAAGCATTTGTTGGATGGGCAAAGAAAAGGGGAGCCGCGCTCCCCTGGGTTGAATCCAAAATCAGCCGTCAGCTCCTGCTGATGGCTTCCACCGGACAGCCGTCGATGGCGTCCTGGGCACAGTCGGCCTTGGAATCCGGGGCCTTGACCATCGCCTTCTCTTCGTCGTCCATCATGGCGAAGACTTCCGGACACAGCTCCACGCAGGTCTCGCAGCCGATGCATTCATCATAGTCGATTACAATAGCCATGGTTCCTCCAGGGTTGGGTTGAGTTTTTTTCGTTCATATAGCGTTTGCCGGGCTCGTGCAAGCCGTAACGTTTTTTGGGCGGGTAGATGTCGCGTCAGCCTTTGGCATGAATCTGGCTCATACTCGAGCGGAGGATTCCATGCGAGAACCAACACCAGAAATCATACGTGACATATCCGCCCGTTTGTCCCGCCCCATGCACGGGGAAAGGGCTCCACGGATCGAATCTGATCCGTTTCGCAGCGCGGGGCGCGGGGATGGGAGCCCGTTTGCGGGTTCAGAGTTTGATGGTCAGCATTTTGACATCTTTGCCCGGGAGCACAAGGCCCCTTCCTCCAGCTGGATCATGTGCTGGTCGGATTTGATGATGACCATGTTCATCATGTTTGCCGCGATGTATATTTTTCAGGCCCCAAAGACTCCGCTCAAGCCTGTTCTGGATCTGCCTGTGCATGCCATGGCCATGCCACTTGCCGCGGAAGTTTCTCCGCTCCAACCTTTGGCCGGGTCCATTCTGGACCGGGTTCATGACCAGCTCCGTGACCTGATCGCGCGCGACGGGCTTGAGGCGGTCTTCTCCGTGCGGGTTGTCCCGGAAAAATCGCTGCATGTGATTTTGACGGGAGATCTGCTCTTTGAGGAGGGTGGCGCCGTTCTGCGGGCGGATGTCAAAAAATCACTTCTGACCATGGCTGATATTTTGCGTAGCGCCCCCCAGTCCTTGGCCGTGGTCGGACACTCGGCTCCGGGGGAAGCGTTGCGCGGTTATGCCGGGCCCTGGGAGCTTTCCGTGGCCAGGGCCGCGGATGTGGCGGGGTTTTTGATGCGTGACGCGGCTCTGCCTCCCGAGCGCATGCTCGTGGTCGGATACGGGGACCAGCGTCCGGTGACGGGTGGCGATGGCATCAGCCACAGTCGGCGGGTCGAACTGGTCCTGAGCGCCGAGAACCCGACGGAGCCGCTGCCCGGAGTTGCTGTGCCGGCCAAGGACGGGTTTCGGCAATGGATCGCAGCCTCGAAGCGGGAGGGGCAATAATGGAGCGCAAGACACTCATAGGTCTGCTGTTCTGCACAGTGCTTTTTCTGGCTGGATTTGGAATCAGTGGTAATGTGGGCCGCTATTTCAACCTGGCCGCGTTCTGCGTCGTGACCGGGGGCAGCCTGGGCGCCGCCATAGCCAGTTTTCGTATGGAGCGGCTTGTGTACGTAGGCAAGGTGCTGCGCAATTCCTATCGGACGAAGATAAAGGAACCTTCCGAGATAGTGGAGATTTTGGTTGATTTGTCGGTCAAGAGCAAGATTCGGGGGCTGCATACCCTGGTCGAGGACGAAAGGGACACGTCCATCATGTTCCTGCGCAGAGCCCTGGGTTTTGTGGTCGACAACTACTCCCGGGAACAGATCGTCGATATTCTGCATACGGAGATGCTGTTCTTCAAGCAGCGCCGTGATGAATCCGAACGGGTGCTCCGGGTCATGGCCGACATCTGTCCGGCCATTGGCCTGGCCGGAAGCGTCGTCGGGCTTATCGGCATGCTGTCCGGAGTCAATGACACGGCCGTAGTGCTGGCCACCATTCCCATCGCCCTGACGTCCACCCTGTATGGCGTGCTGCTGGCCAATTTCGTCCTGCTCCCGATGGCCGCCCGCATTCGAGAACTCACGGACCACGAACTCCTGCTGCAAAAGATCATCATTGAAGGCATCCGCGCCATTCAGAGCGAGCTCAATCCCCGGGTGCTGGAGGTGAAGCTCAAGTCCTTTCTTACGCCGTCGGACCGGAGGGGACAGCTGGTCTCCCTGGCGCGGATCAAGGAGCGGTTTCAACTTGACGGGAGCGAGGAAGAAGCCCCGCGCATAGGTGCTCCGGAGGAACTTGGCGTCACGTTGTGATGTTGGAGGCATTTTTTTAAGGCATGGGCCTGCCCCGGCGGATTTGTGACGTCAGGACAGGCCCATGCCTTTTATGCTTTGTTGATTCTCCAGTCGGACCAATTCAAATGGCCGTGAACAGCAGCCACGCGCCTGTTCCGGCCGCGACCACCCGGAGCACGTCGATCCTTCGACGCAATGCCGCAAAGGCGGCCAGGCCGAGGACCGCGCCGGGCCATGTCCACGGCAGGCTCGCTCCGAGCCCGGCGGCAACGGCGGCCATGAGCCCCCCCAGGGACGCCAGGCTGGCGCGTAGTGCTTTTTGGAACATCCGCGACGAGAGCAATCGGTCGCAAACCGGCACGACCCAAACTAAAATGAGCAGGGATGGGGTGAAGATCCCGAGGGCCGCGGCCGTGGCACCTGCCAGCCCGGCCTGCGCATAGCCGACAAAGGCCGAGGTCAGCACGATGGGTCCGGGGGTGACCTGGCCCAGGGCGATGCCGTCCATGAACACGGCCTGAGTCATCCAGCCCATGCGCGTGACCACTTCGTGCAGCATGATGGGCAAGGCCGCAAACCCGCCGCCGAAGGCCACCAGATCGACGCCCATCATCAACCGGGCCAGTTGCATGAGGTCCGGCCTGAGTATCCACAAGAGCGCATACCCGGCGATCGAACCGCCCAAAAAGAGCATCGGCGTCCGAAAGCCGTTTGCCCGTGCCGGCCGGGGCGGCAGAAGGGCCGGGGCAGGCAGGACGAACATCCCTGTGACCGCCACGCAGCAGAGAATGACCACGGGATGGATTTTGGCCACAAAGGCCAAGGCCGCGCCCAGGGCCAGCAGCTTGTCGAGGTTCTGTCTGGTGTATTTGGCGATGAAGTCCAGGGCCGCGCTGATGACGATGGCCACGACCAGGATCTTCAGACCGTCAAAGGCGAGCAGCAGTCGCGGCAGATCCTGATAGCGGAAATAGAGGCTGGATAGGGCTGTGATGAGCAGGAAGGCGGGCAGCATGAACGCGGCAAAGGCGCTCAAGGCGCCGCCAAGTCCGCGCAGGCGCAGGCCCACATACGCGGCGAGCTGGACCACAGTGGCTCCGGGAATGGCCTGGCATACGGCCAGCCCGGTCTTGAAATCGGCCTCGGTCATCCATCCCTTGGAGTCAATGACCAGACGGCGGATGTGCGGAATCATGGCCGGACCGCCAAAGGCGGTCAGGCCGATGCGGAAGAATGCGGCGAAAAGATGGGCAAACGGGACGTGTGAGTGCCGGGCGGGCTGAGTCATCGCGGTAACATTCCGTGCCCGGCGCTATGCGCGATGAAGGCCGCGTGGCGCCAAATCGTGCCGGCCTTCCTTCGCGGACGTGCCGGGGTTGCGTGAATCATTTCGAGGTGCCTGGAATGGATCATTAATTTTTCGGGTGTCCGCCGATAGCCGTGCATCAGTGTGCGGCCAGGGCTTTCAGGACCGCGTCCCGGTCCACGATGCCGAGCAGGTGCCCGGCATCGTCGGCGACCACGACGCGTTTGATCTTTTTTTCAACCAGAATTCCAATCACCTCGGCCAAGGGGGCGGTGGGCCGGACCGTGATGACCTGGGTGGTCATGACATCCCCGGCCACGCCTGCCAAGGCGGGCATGGCCGCGTCGCGTTGGGTCAGAGCGGCCACCAATCTGGAAACGAGGCCGGGTGACTCCTGCTCGGCAAAACGCCGCAACAGGTCCCAGTCATGCACGATACCGAGAATTTTCTTGTCTTTGTCCACGATGACCACCCGCCGCAGGGGGGAGGAGATGAGCTGTTCCAGAATCGTGGGCAGGGGGGTGTCGGGACCGGCGGTGGGCACGGTCGTGAACAGCGCGTCCTGCGCGGTGGAGCGCACCCCCGAAGGCAGGATTTCAAGGTGTCCGGCCACGGACGAAACCTTGGCGATGGCCGCCAGCACATCGGTGCGGCTGACGATGCCGAGCAGCGTCCCGTCATCGGCCGTCACGGGCAGGCGTTTGATGTTGTTTTTGGCCATGATCCCCAGTGCGTCGAGGACCGTGGTCTTGATGTTGAGGGTGCGGGCCGGCGACGTCATGATGTCTTGCGCGACACGCCCGCCGTATTCGGGATCCTGGGTCTGTCCGGAGCGCAGTTCCAAGGGAAGCTGGCCGTGCATGTCCAACCGCAACGGCATCTTGGCCCGCGAAAGCAGATCGCCGCCGGTGATGATGCCTTCGACGCGTCCGCCTTTCATGACCGGCACGGCCTTGACCTCCCGGCGGAGCAGCAGGTCCACCACGGCGGGCAGGGGGGTCCTCAGCTCCACGGTGGCCACGTTTTCCGTCATCACGTCGCGAATGCGCAGAGGAAGATGAAAGATGGCCTGCCCGTCCTGGACCACGATGCTGCCCTCTTCCACCAGGGCGTCGACCACGGTCAGAAAGTCGGCGATGCGGGCCGGGGTGTCGACGATCTCCACAATGACCGGCAAGTCTTCGGCAAGGCGCAGGATTTTGGCCGTGTGCAGGAGGTTGCCCGCGCCAAAACCCATGAAGCCCCTGGAAACCGATGCCCCGGCCATGCCGCGTTGCCGGGCTTCGGCCACAATGGATTCGTACAGGGGCACTCCTTTGTGCCGCACCATCTCACCAACAAAAATCTTTAATATTTTCACATCGATAAGTTTTCGCATCTGAACTCTCCCTACAGGATTCTGCCCAGGCTGGTGCCGATAAAGAGGGCCACGAAGCCGACCACGTTTTGTCCGCCGACATTGAAGGCCAACCGAAGCCATTGCGCGTCGCGCAGGAGTTCGCCGCTCTCGAAGATAAAGGTGGAGAAGGTTGTGAACGCGCCCATGAATCCGGTCAGGATGATGATGCGGGCCTGGGCGGACAGCACTCCGCGCTCCTCGGCCAGGATCCAGACGAGGCCAAAGAGAAAGCAGCCCAGTATGTTCACGGCCCATGTGCCCCAGGGAAATTCCCGGCCCAAGACGGCATAGATAGCGTCCGAGAGCCAGTAACGGCACAGGGTTCCGCAGGCTCCGGCCAGGGCGATAAGAAGAAGTTTATGCATGGTGTCCTTATGTATGAATACGCGTATTTTTTTGCCAAAGGCGCCGATCCCGCCTGGTTTGTCGCATGATCTGAACCGTGTCGCGCAGAGAGCCGCATCCGGGCTGAAGATTCAGGGCGTCGTGGCCGGTGATCCGATTTCGGTGATTATGGCTGCGTCAATCTTGCGGATCACGGTCTCATCGACAGACATGGAGTACATGATGTGGCGGGCATTGCCTTGAGGAATATCGCGCATGCTCCGGAGCATGAAGTCCTCGGGCGCCACCTGCGCCTCCTGCAGCAAGACATCCATTTCTTCCGGTGGGATCAAGATGAAATCAAACCGACCGGTTTCGAGCATTTTGACCAGCCGCACCGAATCCGCCGCGACCTGCACGATCTTGTCAGGATACCTGTCCAGCAGCGCATCCAGCTGTTCGCCATCAGAAAGGGCCTGCACCCGCCCGATCAGAAACACGCCGCTCTCCATCAACGCTTCAAGGGTTTCGTAAGGGCGGAACTTCTCCTCGTTTTCGCGCAGGAAGAATACGCCGACGGGACGGTTGATATAAATGGGAAGGGAGAAGCGGGCGAAAGCCTCGCGCTCCGGGGTCTTGAACCAGCCCAGGGAGGCCACGGGCTGATCGCTTTCTATGTCGTGCAGGATTCTCTTTGCGGGCACGAAGTCGAATTGTGCCTCGACGCCCGCCGTGGCGAACACCTTCCGGGCCAGTTCGACAATGAGTCCTGTTGGCTGTCCGTCAGGATGCGCATGGTAATACGGGGGATATTCAAAGTAGAGGACATTCAATGGTTCGGCAAAGGCGAGCGAGGGCAGCAGAAGCATGGGCAACACAAATCGGGTCAGATTTTTACAAAGTACATTCCGCATACACTGCCAACCTGATTGTTAGATTTGCCCATGATCCGCATCCCGAGTCGCTTCTCGT
>CAXNFJ010000016.1:0-13067 GCA_964201165.1 Desulfomicrobium sp. | reverse complement strand
TTGAGGTAGGACGCGGTCAGCCAGGGCGCGCGGACCTGCAGGGCGCCGGGAGTCTTGTCGTCACTAGGCACTTCGGTCCCATTGTCGTCCATCAGACGCAGCCGGACCATGGGCAGGGCCTTGCCCGTGCGCGTGCGCAGGGCGATCTGCGTCTCGCGGTCAAGCTCTAGTTCGGCGTCGGAGAGGTGCGCCAGGCTCAGAATGGGGCAGGTCTCGGACATGCCGTAGCCGGTGTAGACGTCGATACCACGATCCAGTGCCGCCGCGCAGATGGCCTTGGGCATGGCCGCGCCGCCGATGATCACCTTCCAGCCTGCAAGATCGTATTGGGCGCATTTGGGGTCGGACAGGAGCATGTGCAGGATGGTCGGCACGCAATGGCTGAAGGTCACCTTTTCGGTGGCGATGAGCCGCGCCAGAACCTCGGGGATGTACCTGCCCGGATAGACCTGCTTCACGCCGAGCATGGTGGCCATGTACGGAATGCCCCAGGCGTGGACATGGAACATGGGCGTGATGGGCATGTACACGTCTTCGCGGTGGAAGCGGCCCTGGGTGGCGTTCGAACCCAGCGCGGCGACCGCGGCCAGGGTGTGCAGGACGAGCTGGCGGTGGCTGAAGAACACGCCTTTGGGCAGCCCGGTGGTGCCGGTGGTGTAGAAGGTCGTGGCCCGGGTGTTCTCGTCGAAGTCCGGAAATTCCCGCAGAGGCTGGCTTGCGGCCAGCAGTGCTTCGTACTCTCCGGTCAGGGGCAGGGTGGTCGCGGGCGTGTCGCCTGTGTCCGAGAGCAGGATGAATTTCTCCACAGTGTCGAGGCGGCCCTTGATCTGCTCCAGGAGGGGCAGGAAATCCGTGTTGACGAGGATGACGTCATCCTCGGCGTGGCCGATGGTATAGACCATCTGCTCGGGGGAGAGGCGGATGTTGATGGTGTGCATGACCGCGCCGATCATGGGGATGGCGAAGTAGCATTCCAGATAGCGATGGCTGTCGTAGTCCATGACGGCCACGGTATCGCCGGCTTCGACGCCCTGGGCCAGCAGCATGGCCGCCAGCCGGGCCACGCGCTCCCGGAACTGCGCGTAGGTGAAGCGCAGGGTGCCTGCGTAGACGATCTCCTGATCCGGATGGTCCTGGATCGGGGCCTGGAGGATGTTCTTGATGAGGAGTTGCTGACTTCCATGCATTGTGATGTTCATATCTGGGGGTTTTCCTCGTGAGTGGCTTATTGAGTGTGTACTCAGACAAATTTTTTCATGGCAATACTGAACCGCGCAACGGAAAGCAATTTGATTGGAGAGGTGGATGGGCTCCTGTTAGAATAGCGAGTAATATTAGAATATTATGAATACACAGGTTGGAAAAATGGTTGATAATCGTCCATCAGCTGGATGATTATCAACCATTTTTTGGATGATTTTCGTCCACTTTCATACGGACTCCCTGTCCCCTGTTTGCTTTCCTTCGGACTGGACCTCTGAGCGGGGAGGACATATCCAGTACGTTCGAATTTACACGTATTCTAGGAGGCCGTCATGTCCATGTATTCCAAGTTCGCTGTCTGGTACGATCGTATTTTCCCGTTCAGTCCGGGCGTCTACGCCTTTTTGACGCACCACCTGGGAGACCTCGGCGGGCCGGTTCTGGACCTGGGCTGCGGCACGGGCGACTATTGCGCGGCGTTCACCCGCGACGGAGTGCGGGCTGTGGGCGTGGATCTGGACTCGGCCATGATCTCTCAGGCCAGGACCCGGGGGCCGGAAACGGAATTCCATGTTCTGGACATGACGGAATTTAGGGCCGTTGGCGGCCCCTGGAACATGATCTATTCCATCGGCAACACGGCCGCCCACCTGCCCCGGGACCGTTTCTGGGCCTGCGTTTCGAGCGTGGGTGAGCGGCTTCTGCCCGGCGGAGTCTGGATCGTGCAGGTCATGAACTGGGACTATGTGCTGGGTCTGCCCGCCTTCGCCTTCCCGGCCAAGGTCATGGACGGTGCGGTTTTTCATCGCGCCTATGAGGACATCACCCCGGAAGGCTTGACCTTCCGGACGGGGCTGGACATCGAAGGCCGGCGGGTCTTTGACGATCAGGTCCGCCTCTATCCCCAGACCTCGGCCGAGGTCATAGCCGGGCACGAAGAGCGCGGTTTCCGGCTGGTCGAGCACGTGTCCGACTATTCCGGCAGCGGGTTCGATGCGGAGGTTTTTTCGGCGAATATTTTTGTTTTCAAACGATAAGGACGGGTTGAATGGATTTTATGACCACCATGGCCGGGAGCACGCTTTTCAAGGGCCTGCCCGAGGATGAGTTGCGGCAGTTGGAGCGCATCAGCGAGCCGCGCGAGTTTGATAAGGGCGACATGCTTTTTCAGGAGGGCAGGGAAGGCGTGGGGTTTTATGTCGTGGCCGCGGGCCAGGTGAAGGTCTTCAAGATGTCCTTCGACGGCCGGGAGCAGATTCTGCACATTCTCGGCCCAGGCGACCCCCTGGGCGAGGTGCCGGTCTTTGCCGGGCAGACCTATCCGGCCAATGCTCAGGCCTTGGTGAAGTCGAGCTTCTATTTTTTTCCCCGCCAGAAGCTCATCGAACTGTATCGCGAGAGCCCGTCCCTGGCCATGAACATGCTGGCCGTGCTGTCGCGGCGCTTGCGTGAGTTCACGGTCCTGATTGAAAACCTGTCCCTCAAGGAGATTCCGCAACGCCTGGCCACCTACCTGCTGCACCAGCAGTCCCTCAAACCCGTCTCGGCGCGGGTCAAGCTGAGCGTGACCAAGGGAGTGCTCTCCAACATCCTGGGCACATCCCAGGAGACGCTCTCGCGCGTGCTGGGCAAGCTCAGCCAGGAGGGACTGATCGAGGTGCAGGGCAAGGAGATCAGCATCCTGAACGCGGAGCGGTTGCAGGAATTGGCGGGCGGGGAGATCAGGTTGTAGCAAACAAAACGTTTTTGTGTCGCTTGGATCGATCACGATCGCGTGACGCATGTTCACGGAGTTGCAGAAGTTTTCCGATGAGAGGTCTGGGGCGCATGGTGCCGGGCGGCGGCGCTCAGGCCCAAGGGGAGAGTGTCTTCAATCAATGAGCCCGTGGAGGTGCGTGATGCGACAGTTCCTGGTGGTGGCGTTGTTTTCCGCGGTCTGCGCGATTTCGGCAAATGCGGCCGAGTTGGCGCCGGCTCCTTCTCATGGCATAACCTATCCAGCCGGATGGCAAAACTGGGCAGTGATATCGGTCGCCCATCGCACGGACAACACGACGCTCCGCGTGATAGTGGGCAACGATATCGCCGTGAAAGCGGCTCGCTCGGGCGCAACGAACCCGTGGCCCGATGGCGCGATTCTGGGCAAAGTGGCGTGGAAAGGGACGCAGCTGAAAGAATGGGAAGAGGCCACCGTGCCGGGTGATTTTGTCCAGGCCGAGTTCATGTTTAAGGATTCGAAAAAATATGCCGACACCTACGGCTGGGGTTGGGCCCGCTGGCTCGGCGGTGAACAGAAGCCCTTCAACGAAGGGGCTGAGGTCTGCACGTCCTGTCATACCCCGGTTCGGAACAGGGACTGGGTCTTCACCCATCCGGCGGTGTTTCCGAGGTAGTGCATTCATTACCGAATGAACAATCTTGAAAGTCGAGATCATGGTAAAACAAACGCATTGTTTCTCCAAAAAGGGCACGTACTTGGCGGTGCTGAAAGGTGTCCTGCTCGGGATTGCCACAGTGAGCCTGCTTTGCACATCGGCGGCAGGTTACGATCTGGAACTCAGCCCTAAGGAGGAGGATTTTCTGCGTTTTTTGGGGCCGGTGACCGTGTGCGTCGATCCTGACTGGGAGCCCTTTGAACGAATCACCCCGGACGGTGAGTATGTCGGCATTGCCGCCGACCTGCTCCGACTGGTGGGCGAGAGAGCCGGAGTGACCTTCCTGCTCACGCCGACACGGGACTGGGACGAAAGCGTGGCCCTGTCCAGGGCGGGCGGATGCGACATCCTCGCCTTTCTGAACGCAACCCCTCAGCGTGAGGAATGGTTGATCTTCACAGACCCCTATTTTGTCGACGCCAATGTCATCGTGACCAGGGCCGAGCATGACTTCATCTCCAATCTCGCGGCCATTTCCAACGAGACCTTGGCGCTGCCCACGGGCACAAGCATCGAGGAACGGGTCCGGCGCGATTATCCCAATGTGCGTCTTGTTCTCGTTGATTCGGAGGCCGAGGCCTTTCGTCTGGTGGAGAATCAAAAGGCTGACATGACCCTGCGTTCGCTGACCATGGCCGCCCATACCATCAAGAAAGAGGGGTGGTTCAACCTGAAGATCGCCGGTGAAATCCCGGCCTATGCCAACCACATGCGCATCGGGGTGACCAAGGACAAGCCCGTTCTGCGCGACATCCTGAACAAGGCTGTGGCCACGTTGACGCCTCAGGAAATCAATGAAATTGTCAATCGGCATGTATCCATCTCAATAACAAGCCGTATTGACTACGGTTTGCTGTTCAAGACAGTGCTTGGTTTTTTGGTCGTGGTCGGCATGGGATTGACATGGATGACTGTCTTGCGCCGCAAGAATCGCGCGTTGGCCGCTCTAGGTGAACAATTGCGGCGGGACATGAATGCGCGAGCAGAGATCGAGGTGGCCTTGCGTCAAAGCGAGGAGCGTTACCGCCTGCTCGTCGAGACGGCTCAGGAGGGAATCGTGGTGGCCCAGGACGGGTACTTAGCCTACGCTAATCCCGCCGTGTCGGCCATTACAGGATATTCGACAGAAGAGCTGAAAACGATGCCCTTCACCCAGTATGTTTTTCCTGAAGACCGGGAATTTCTTCTGGAAAATTACAAACAGCGGCTGGACGGTACGGAAGGTGCTCAGCGCTACCAGTTGCGGATATTGCGCAAGAACGCGGAGGTTGCCTGGGTCGAGATGAGTGGAGTCCCCATTGAATGGGGCGGTCGACCGGCGTTCTTGAATTTTCTTGTGGACATTTCCGAGCGCAAGGCGGTTGAAGAAAGGATCAAATTTCTGGCCCAGCATGACTCTTTGACGGGCCTGCCTAACCGGGCGCTTTTCTTCGACCGTTTGAACCGGGCCTTGGCCTTGGCCCAGCGCGAACGCCGGAGACTGGCCATGATGTTCGTCGATCTCAATAATTTCAAACCGGTCAATGATACGTTTGGGCACGACGTGGGGGACCTCCTTTTGCAGGCTGTGGCCCGCAGGATCGAAGCCGCATTGCGCACGTCGGACACAGTGGCCCGCATAGGGGGGGATGAGTTTGTCGTTCTTCTGCCGAATGTGGAACGCCTGGAAGACGTTGAGCACGTGGTTGAAAAGATTGGGCGGGGCTTGTCGCAGCCCTTCGCTCTTGACGGCCGGGCAGGTGAGCATGTCCGCGAGCATCGGCGCATCGGTCTTTCCCGAGCACGGAGAAGATGCCTCCACATTGTTTCGACACGCCGACCAGAACATGTATCTGGACAAGACCCGTTTTAATGAAAAAAATGTGTTGGCCGCTCACGACCAACACCCCGAACGTCGAGCGAAGAATGAAATATGGGCCGGAAGAGATTGAACGGTCATGATATATCTCTTTCTGCTTGCTCTACTCCTCATTGCGGCCGCCTCCATCGGCGGGCTTGTGTTCGCCTATAGAAAGCTTCCGAAATTTATCTTTATTGCCCTTGTCCTTACCCTCATTGCCGTGCCGGTGGCGAGTTTCAAGCTGTATGAGCAGCGGTTCATGCTGAGTGCCGTTCCGGACGCGCTTGGCGTCAGTTCCATCGTGTACAGAAAGGAGGAATCATGGGGATTCGGTCCTGGCGGAAACGAGGCCGGGATCAGGGTGTATCCGCTTCCGGCATACGTCTCAAAAGAAATAGAGGCGCGCGGGATTGATTTTTTCAATACCATGCCTCCCAACACGGATCAGAACGAACGGGAGTGGCGCGGGAGCTACACAAATTGGGAAGAGACGCCGATCAAGACGGAGGGATATTGGGATTCGGGGAAGAAGCGGCTTGATATCTACGACTACATCTGCGCGTACGGTTTTTGTATCGACATCGAGCCTGAAATCGTGAGCCAGGCGAACGGGATCGTGAACGCTCCCGGCAGCTACTACGCATATGGACGGATTGGCGTGATCGTTGTGAGCCCGGAGCATAATCTGGTGCTTTATTTCTACAAGGGCTGAACCCGGGCCGATACGTAGCCGACCTAGCTGCTGCGATGATCCGGATACAATAACAGAATAGTTTTATAGATGAAGTTTTCTGAAAAGAAGTCGCGAGGCATCGTTTTTTTTTGCGAGGGCTTTGTGGATCGTGGAATTTTGATGCCACGAAGCATGTGATGCAAGTTCATCAACCTTGGGCGTGTCCCGGTAGCTCCGTGCCGCGACTCATGATGTCGATATATTCCGTGTAGCTGAACAACCGGTTGCGTTTTTGGGCCGTGAGTTCCGTGACGATGCCGAGCCGCTGCAGATGGCCGAGGGCCTTGTTGACGGTGGCTGCGGTGATGCCGGTCTTGTTCGTCAGCCATCCTGATGTGGCGATGGGGCGCTCCATCAGCGCCCTGTGGATCAGCAGGGTGGAGGTCGACGCCCGGCCCAGTCCCCTGATTGTGTCATGATCCCGGCTCGAAAGATCGATCAACTGCCGCGCTGTCTCCACCGCCTGGGTGGCGGTGAAGATGACCGCCTCGGCAAAAAAATCGAGCCAAGCTTCCCAATCACCAGTTAAGCGTACTGTATTGAGCAACTCATAATAATACTGGCGGTGGGTCTTGAAATAGAGGCTTAAGTACAGCATCGGCTTGCGCAGCACACCGTGCTCGCACAGGAGCAGCGTGATCAGCAGGCGTCCCAGACGACCATTACCGTCGAGAAACGGGTGGATGGTTTCGAACTGCACATGCGCCAGGGCCGCCTTGAGGAGAATCGGCGTCGCTTCCGGCTTGTCGTGCAGAAAAAGCTCCAACTTCCCCATGCATTCCATGACCGTCTCTGCCGGAGGTGGAACAAAGGCCGCGTTCCCGGGCCGTGTACCCCCGATCCAGTTTTGGGTGCGTCGGAACTCCCCAGGAGCATGGAAGCAGCCCCGTCCCCTGACGAGCAGGACGCCGTGCATCTCCTTGAAAAGGCGCAAGGACAGGGGGAGCCCCTCTTCCAGCAGGCTCAGGCCGCGACTCAGCGCCGCGACATAATTACTGACCTCCCGCACGTCATCCAGCGGCACACCGGGTTGCTGATCCAGTTCGAACAAGAGCAGGTCCGAGAGTGAAGACTGGGTTCCCTCGATCATGGAGGAGAGCACCGCCTCTTTGCGGACATACATGTAAAGGAAAAGCGATGTGTCCGGCAGCAAGGTCGAAACACTGTCCAGACGCCCGAGCGCCAGCAACGCTTGATCAAATTTGTCGCGAAGGATCGGGGTCCAGTCGATGGGCGGATGCGGAGGCAACGGCGCAGGCACAAAGGCCTGGGCCTTTTCGCCTGCCGTCGAGATGGTCACGTAGCGGCCTTGGAGTGAGCGGTGCATCTGGTCAACCTCAAATATGATTTTCTTTTATTTTAGAATTTCTCATTATCCTAAAATAAGATGAGGGTGCAAGGGCTTCTGGGCCCTTTTTATAATGCGAGGGGGTTGTTGATCGCATTGTGGAGGGCGTGTGGAGGCTGGTTGCGGCATGCAAGCAGGGGATGTGAGTGTGATTCAACAAGGACGAGTGGGTTCGGAGTGGATTTGAGTGCGTCAGCTAAGGGCCTTTCGTCATGCACCTTGCGCAAGCCGTAGAATTAAGCCTGAAGGAACTCTGCGTCGACAACCCCCTGTTTCCCGTGGCCAAGGCGCATAAAGGGCGAGGGCCGGATCTGATCTTGAATCGGGCACAAAAAATTTGAACAATCACAGAGACAGAGTTATTCTAAAAAAGCCAGCTTTCCTGCACTGAGAATTTTTTCCTCCCCGCAAAGAGAGATACTTATGAAAGTAAAATCAAAAAAATTGGAAAAAAACATATCCGCAAAGAAAGATTCGCTTGGACACGTGCTTAAGAAAAATGAAAAAATCAAAGAAAGCGTCAAGAAGGCCGCCAGTGACCTCACTTTGGTAAATGAAGTTCTCGAGCAGGAACAGGTCTCTGTTCAGGTTATGGAGCAGGCCCTCATTCAGAATAAGGATGTTGAACAAAAGGTTGCGAAAGCCGCAGACGATTTGAAAGTGGTGAACGTCAAACTCGCCAATGAAATGGCTGAGCGAAGCGTCATTGAATCCGAACTTGCCGAGATGAAGACCGACTTGGCCGAAGTGCGCGACGATTTATCCAAAGCCCAAGTGAAAGTGGAAGTGGCACAGCAAATTGCGCTTCAGGACGCACTCACCGGTCTTCCGAACCGTGCGTCATTTGAACCGGCTCTCGACCACGGGTTGATCCAGGCAAAACGGCACGGCCGGGGACTCGCCGTTCTGTTTATAGATATAGACAAGTTCAAGAGCGTCAACGACTCTTATGGTCACGACATGGGAGACCATGTGCTGCTGATGGTGGCGGAGCGCTTGAAGGTATTTGTTCGCGGTGGAGACATGGTCAGCCGCTGGGGAGGCGACGAATTTGTGTGCCTGCTGCTTGAAGTCAAGCAGGAGGTCGATGTGGCTCGCCTCGCACAGCAGTTGGTAAATCGGATTGCCGAACCGTGCGAGTTTAATGGGATGGTTCTTTCCATAGCAATCAGTATCGGTATTGCCATATATCCAGCAGATGGAGAAACAGCTGACATTCTTTTCAAAAATGCCGATACGGCAATGTATGAAGCTAAAGGAACAGAGAATCGAGTTATGCTGTTCCGAGACATCACTCATTAACTGGCTGACCCAAAACGGCGAGCTGCTGCGCCACTGCAGAAAACTCAGACCCTCATGTATGTCGAATACGCTTCAGTTCGGGATCTCTTTGTTCCTCGCATCTGTCACAGCCCCTTCTTCGGATCAAAATCCTGTCCCAGCGCGGCCGGTGCGGTGATGGGCCAGCTGCCGGAGAAGCGTTTCAGGAAGGGGTAGCGGCGCATCAGGTCCTGCACGAAACCGACCCGGCCGAGGTTCACGGCCAGAAGGGTGATGATCATCATGGGGAAGGGCGCGACCTGGAAGACCTGGGCCGGGATGGAGGGGAAGATGTCCTGCAGATGGATGCCCGAGACCTGCAGCGCCGCGAAGAAATACGCTCCGATGGCCGCCCGCACCGGGTGCCAGCCGCCGAAGATGACGATGGCCAGGGCGATCCAGCCCGCGCCCTCGCAGCCCTGGGGCCGTCCCCAGCCCGGCTTCACGGCCAGGGAGTAGGCCGCTCCGGCCAAACCCACCAAAGCTCCTCCCGCCACACAGGCCATGAGCCTCGACAGCCGCACCCGGATGCCGCGCCCGAAGGCCGCCCGGGGCGATTCGCCCACCGCCCGCAGCCTCATGCCGGCATTGGTCCGGTACATCCACCACCAGCACAGCACAATGGCCGCCAGGCTGAGGACCACCACCGGCGATTGTCGGCCGAGCAGGATGTCCAGCACCGGAGTTTCGGACAAACCGGGGATGCCCCAGTTGCCAAGGCTCGGACCGGGCTGGCGCGAGTAGGAATGGCCGAGGAAATAGGCCAGATCCCGGCAGAGCAGGGTCAGGATGAAGCCCACGGCCAGCTGTGATTGGCCCAGGTAGATGTTGGTCAGCCCCAGAACCGCGGCCACGGCGGCGCCTACGGCCATGCCTCCCAGAGCCCCGGTCCAGGCGCTGCCCGTGGCTGAGGCCAGGGCAAAGGCGGCCATGGCGGAGAGCAGCATGGTGCCGTCCAGGGATAGATTGATGACTCCGGCCTTCTCGGTGATGGTCTCGCCCAGGGTCGCCAGGACCAGCGGCGCGCCAGCCAGCAGAATCCCGGCCAGAACAAGCGTGAATTCCTGCATCAGCAGCCCTCCCGGCGACGGATCATGTAGGCTCGAAGGCCCTGGGTGACAAAGACGGACAGGACCATGAGCCCCTGGATGACGCCGCTCAAGGAAGAATCCAGGCCCAGCTGCAGGGGCAGCTGGATGGAGCCCACATTCAGCACTGCGAAAAAGAAGCAGATGAAGGGCACGGGCAGGACCCGAAATCCCGCCATCATGCCGATCAAAAGGGCGGTGTAGCCGTAGCCCGAGGAAATGTTCGGCAGCAGCCGATAGATAGACTCCCAGAACCTGCACGGCTCCGGCCAGGCCGCCCAGGGCTCCGCACAGGGCGAAGGCCTGCAGCATGCGCAGGTGCGGGCCGAGGTCGAAGAGGCGGGCGGCCTTGGGGTTCTGGCCCACGGCTTTGAGACCCAGACCCCATTGCGTCCGCAGGAGCAGGACGGCCACCAGACCCAGCGCCGTGCAGGACAGGCCGAGCGCGGTCCAGCTTGCGGCCAGTCCGCCCATGCGGTCCAGCCACAAGGAGACGGGCAGGGTCTCGGTTCCGCTCATGGAGGCCACGCCGGGGCGTTTCCAGGGGCCGAAGATAAGCCAGATGGTCAGGCCCATGGCCACGAAGTTGAGCCCCAGGCCCGAAAAGATCTCGTGCACCCGGCCCCAGGTCTTGAGCAGTCCGGCCACGAGCGCCCAGAGCGCGCCGCCGAGCATGCCGGCCACAAGGGCCAGGGCGATGTGCTGGGGGCCGCCCTGATCAAAGGGCATGAGCGCGCCGGTGCAGAAGACCGCGCCGAGCACGATCTGTCCTTCGATGCCGATGTTCCACAGCCTGGCCGTGAACGGAACGAGCAGTCCGGCGGAGCAGAGCAGCAGCGGAACAAAGACCGAGAGCACCTGCCCGAATTTGGACATGGAGCCAAGGCCGCCCATGACCAGGACGCGTACGGTTTCAAGAGGCGGCGCTCCGGAGGGCAGAGCCACGAGCACGGTCAGGGCCAGGGTCAGAAAAAGGGCGGCGGCGATCCACAGCGCCTGTTCCATCCATATCTTACGCGGCATGAACGGCCTCCGGTTTTTTCCCGGCCATGAGGGCGCCCAGGAATTCCACGCTCGCATTGTGGCGCGGCACATCGGCCACCAGGGCGCGGTCGAAGAAGACCAGCACGCGGTGGCTGTGTTCGATGACCTCGTCCAGATCCGGCGAAAAGAAAAAAAGGGTAGCGCCGTGGGCGCAGCGTTCGCGCAGATGCTCCCAGACCTGCCGGGACGATCCGGCATCCAGGCCCCGGGTGGGGTGTTCCATGAGCAGAAGCGGAGCGTCATCGGGAATGAGGGACAGGAGCAGGCGCTGCTGGTTGCCGCCGGACAGGGATTTGGCGGGGGTGTCCGGGTGGGCGCGCAGGTCGAATCGTTCGACGCACTGGGACCGGTGAAACGCGTCCAGACGGGATTTGTGCTGCGGAAAAGCGAGCAGGATGTGTTCGCGGATGGACAGATCCGGGAAGAGGGCCTGGCTCATGCGGTCGGCGGGCACGAAATGCACGCCCTCGGCGCGCAGGGTCTTGAAATTCGTGCGGCCGTGATCGATTAGGTCCAGTCGCAGGCGTCCTTCGGACATGCGGTCCAGCCCGCACAGGCCGCGCAGAAAGAGTTCCTGGCCGCTGCCGTCAAGGCCGGCCAGGCCGATGATCTCTCCGGGCGCGGCCGCAAGACGTAAGGGACCGAGGTGATATTTGGGTCCGGCAAAGACCGCGCCGTCCAACTCCACGCGCGCGCCCAGGCCTGTCTCGGGCAGGGCGCGACCGGTTGCGGACTGCGTGGCGTCCTCGCCGAACATGATCCGGACCAGTTCTGCGGAGTCGTAAGGGGGCGCGAGCTGCGCTTCCAGACGGCCCTGGCGCATGACGAAGATGGTGTCGGCCATCTCCAGCGCTTCGGACAGTTTGTGCGTGACCAGGATGATGGTGTGGCCATCGTGGCGGGCCAGGCGGGCCAGCAGGTCGAAAAGGCCGCGCTTTTGCTGCGGGGTGATGCCCGTGGTCGGTTCGTCCAGGATGAGGGTCGTGGCGCCGAGGTCCAGGAGGCGCAGCAGTTCGAGCAGTTGACGTTCGCCCACGGTCATTGATGCGACGGGCTCGTCGGGCAGAAAGCAGGCGCCGAGATGATTGGAGAGCTCGCCCAGGCGGTCGATGACCTCTGTCTTGCTTCGTGGCGGGCCGCTCAGACGAAAATTTTCCCAGACCGGCAAGGCCGGGAAATCGAGGGGATCCTGGTAGAGCATGCCCACGCCGAGAGCGGCGGCAGCGGCCGGAGTGAGGCCCGAGTGGACCTCGCCGCGCACGGTGATGGTTCCGGAGTCGGGGCGAGTATGCCCGGCCAGGATGCGCATCAGCGTGCTCTTGCCGGCCCCGTTTTCTCCGACCAGGGCGTAGATGCGGCCGGGTTCGAGGGTCAGGCCTATGCCGTCATTGGCCTGAACGCGGCCGTACTGTTTGTGAATGTCGTGAAGAACGATCATTGTGTTCCGTTTGCAATTCCACGTGGCCTGGAGTCTTGAGCCGAACGCATACAGCTTGTCGAAGGCCGCGCCTCCGACAAGCTGATGGACGCAGTATTTCCAAACCTTGGATGGAGAATGGAATTATTTGGCGCTGGACTGGCCTTCCATGCCCTGCAGCAGCTGTTGCAGAGACCAGACCTGTTCGTCCGAGGCCGTCTCGCCGTCTTTCAGGAAGGGGGTGCCGTCCTGATAGTTCAAGGGTCCGGTGAAAAGGTTGATCTTGTGCGTGCCCAGGCCCGCCACGAAGGCGTCAAGTTTGGTCTTGGCCTCGGCGGACAGGCCTTCGCCGGTCATGAAGCCCACGGGGGACATGTCGTGGTCGTTGATGTCGGCCCAGTGCGGCGCGTCCCACTGGAAATCCTGCTTCCAGGCCCCGTTCTGCACAGCCTTGGCCTGACGCAGGAAGGTGGGGCCCCAATTGAAGTACGGCACGCCGATGCAGACCGGTCCCTGGCCTTCGCAGGCTTTGACGTAGTCGTAGGGGATGGCCCACACGTCGCGGCCCTGGTCGCGCTTCTGGCGGGCCACGGTCACGGCTTCGGGGGTGTCGATGCCGGAGATGACGACATCATAGCC
>CAXNFJ010000015.1:0-13602 GCA_964201165.1 Desulfomicrobium sp. | reverse complement strand
CGGTTTCCGCCGCCGTACCGAGCCGCACTCCGAGCGGTTGAAGCACCGTGTCATAATAAATGAGGGTGCCGCCGTCCCGCAGCGCCACATTCATGCCCCGCAGGGCCTCGTGACGTTCAAGGCCGATCACCAGATCCGCCATCCGTTCGGGGATGAGCGGGCTGTGCACCACGTCTCCCAGGCGGATCTGGGACACGACGATGCCGCCGCGCTGGGCTAGACCGTGGGTGTCCACGGCTTTTGCCATGTATCCGGCGTGATCGGCGGCCCGCAGAATGGTTTCACAGAGCAGGCCGATGCCCTGACCGCCGACGCCGCAGAGATGGATATTGAAAGGGCGCATGGTCATTCTCCTTGAGGTGTGATCGCCTGCCGTGGGCAGGTCTGGATGCAGGACCGGTCGCCGATGCACAGTTCCCGGTTGACGGTCACCGAGCCGTCCGCCGACAGGGTGAAGCTCGGGCAGCCGAATTCCTGGACGCAGGCGTGGATCCGGGTGCACATGTGCTGATCGATGCTGACGTGGCGGTCCACATAGCCGCTCTTCCTGCGCTGATTGCGGGCGAAGAGCAGCATGCAGGGATGGCGGGCGATGACCACGCTGAAGGTATCGAGCGCCAAGGCCTCCCGCATCATTCCGGTCAATTCCTTCTGGCGGTAGGTGTCGGTCTCGAAGATGTGCTTGACCCCCAGGCCTTCGAGCACCTGCCTGACCGGAATGGCGTCGGTCACTTCGTTGAAATTCCTGCCGGATGCCGCATGGTCCTGATGCCCGGTCATGGCCGTGGTGCCGTTTTCCATCAGCACCAGGGTCAGGTTGTGTTTGTTGAACAGGGCATTGACGATGCCCGGCAGACCGGCATGAAAGAAGGTGGAGTCGCCAAGAAAGGCCACCACCTTGCGCGAATCGTTGAACAGGGTCAGTCCCGCGCCCATGCTGGTGGACGCGCCCATGCAGAGCAGTATCTCACCCATGCGGTACGGTTCCAGAAATCCCAGGGTGTGGCAGCCGATGTCGGCCACGGTGATGGTGCCATCGGGCAGGGCCTTCTTGATGGCGTGAAAGGCGCTGCGGTGACCGCATCCCGGGCACATCTGGGGCGGCCGCACGGGCACCGGGGCCACGGTCCGCGCGTCCACGACCGCGCGGGCCGGGATTCGGTCCGGCCAGGTTTGGTGCAGAATATCGCGGACCTTGTCCGGAGTGTATTCCCCCACCCAGTCCCCATCGCCCGTCTTGCCCAGAATTTTGGTGGAGAGGCCGCGATCATAGGCCATGGCCTTGATCTCCTTTTCCAGGGTGTCGTCCAGCTCCTCCAGCACCTTGACCTCTTCATGGGCGGCCAGAAACTCGGTGATGGCCCGTGTCGGCACCGGATAGGGCATGGCCAGCTTCAGGACATCCGGCTTGTCCGTCAGTCCTTCCAGCACCTCGGACACCGAAAGCGCGACCATGCCGGAAAGGATGATTCCGCGTGGGCTGCCGCTGCCTGTGACATGATGCAGATTACACTCGTCCACCCACTTTTCGACCTTGCGCAGCCCCTCCAGGGCCGCGAATTTTTTCGGGAATACGGCCGTGGTCAACGGAATGTACGGGCCCTTGGCCGCATCGAATCGGGGGGTGTTTTCAAGGAGGACCGGCGTCCAGCCGGAGAAGGAAACGCGCTCCTTGGCGTGGCAGACGTGAGTGGTCAGCCGCAGGATGATGGGCTTGCCCATGGTCTGGGCCAGGGCGGCCGCCTCCTTGTAGTAGACATAGGTTTCGGCCGGGCTGGCCGGCTCGAAAACCGGCGTGTAGCTCATGTACGCGTAATGGCGGTTGTCCTGCTCGTTTTGCGAGGAATTGGCTCCGGGATCGTCGCCGAGCACGATGACCATGCCGCCGGGACAACTCATGAGAGAGAGCTGTACGAAGCTGTCCGCGGCCACGTTGAGCCCGACACTCTTGAAGAAGACCGTGGAAAGATAGCCGTTGAGCGAAGCCCCGAAAGCCACCTCGGTAGCCACCTTCTCATTGGTGGAAAATTCAAAATAAAAAGGCCGCCTGTCAGCCGGAATCGACTGGATCGCCGTGGCGATTTCCGGAGTCGGCGAGCCGGGGTATGACGTTATCACCCGCGTTCCGGCCTCGATCATGGCCCTCACCAGGGCCGTGTTGCCCATCACGATCTCCGAAAACGGCGCCTGGGTCAGCAGCATTTCGCCCATGTCCTTCATATGCGTCCTCGCTGTGCACTGGGTCTGCCCCACAAGTCCTTGGATATCCTCTCAGAACAAGCCTGCTATGAGTGGATTGTCCGGGAAGATACCGTACGCGGCGGATGGTGGCAACGCTTGAACTCGATGGTGGAGGGATGTTCGGCCGGGACAATGTGTTTTTGGGGCCTTATTCGATAATCCAAAAAAAAACCTCGCCATGAATACATGGCGAGGGCTTGCCGGTGATTTGCGAGGCTGGCTCGGACTCGGTCGCTACATGGCCATGAGGCGTGCGACCCGGTCCTCCGTTGAGGGATGGGTGGAAAAGAGGCTGGCCAGCTTGGACGCCGTGAGGGGGTTGACGATGAACATGTGCGAGGTGGCCTGGGTCGCTTCCTGCATGGGCGCCGCCGTGGCGGACAGCTGCAGCTTCTGGAGCGCGCGGGCCAGGGCCTTGGGGTTGCCGCACATCTTCGCGCCGCCCTCGTCGGCCATGAATTCGCGCGAGCGGGACACAGCCATCTGGATGAGCATGGCCGCGATGGGCGCGACAATGGCCATGACCAGACTGCCGAGCACGCTGCCTCCGCCTTCTTCGTCGCTGCTGCGGCCCATTCCGAAGATGGCCCCCCACTGCAGCATGCTGCCGAGCATGGAGATGGCTCCGGCGATGGTCGCGGCGATGGTCGCGATGAGGGTGTCGCGGTTCATGACATGCGTCAGTTCATGGGCCATGACCCCCTCAAGCTCGTCCCGGGACAGGATGCGCATGATGCCCGTGGTGGCGGCCACGGCGGCGTTCTCCGGGTTGCGGCCCGTGGCGAAGGCGTTGGGGCTGTCCGAGGGGATGACATAGACCTTGGGCATGGGCATGTTCGCCTTGCGGGCCAGGTTTTCGACGATGCCGTAAAAATCCGGACTCTCGGCGCGGGTCACTTCGCGGGCCTTGTACATCCGGAGCACGATCTTGTCCGAATTCCAGTAGGCGAAGAAGTTCATGCCGCCGGCGATGATGAAGGCGATGATCATTCCGGACTTGCCGCCGATGGCGCCGCCCATGGCGACAAGCAGCAGGGTCAGCAGGGTCAAGAGAAAAGTGGTCTTGAGCACGTTCATTCTATTCCTCCGTGTTGAGCCGGGGTAAAGAAAAAGACCTTTATCCGCGACTGGGTTGGGATAAAGGTCTGGCTGATCTGACACGTGTGTCGGATTCCCGGGTCCGGGCGGTTACGCCGTAGTGACGAACCTCGGGTCGGCTGCCTGCGCTGTCCACGCCGAGAGCCGATAGCTACTCCCCTTTGAAGGCTATGAAGTAAGATCCGGGTCGGGGGGTGTCAAGGGCGCCGGTCAGGCATCTGAATGATATTCTTGACCCTTGCGGCGCTGTTGGGAGAGGACTGCGTCGAAAGAGTTCCGTCGTTCCGAGTCCCATGCACTCCGGATATCCGGATCGGACCTCAAGGCATCCGCCTTGGGAAATTGGTCAAACATCGTGTGCCGCTGAGGATGGTTTATGAAATTTGTCCCTCCCGCAAAAATTCTCATCGCCTCGGACATCTTCGGGATGACGGAGGCCTTCCTGCGCCTAGCGCGCAGCCTGGGGCCGGAACCGGTGCCGCTTTGCGCGCATGAGGACCAGACACTTTCTTTTGAATCCGAATCCGAAGCCTACGAGAGGTTCATGCAAACGGGCGGGATTGACGCGTACGTCCGCAGAATGCGCGCGGTGCTGGCCGCTGATCCGGCGGTCACGGCCCTGGTCGGCTTCAGCGCAGGCGCGACGGCGGGATGGATCGCCTGCGGCTCGGTCGAGGCCCAGCGGCTCGGGACAGCGGTTTTGTTCTACGGCTCAAGAATCCGCGATCACGCGGCGCTGGAACCGGCATGCCCGGTCCGGCTCATCTTTGCCGAGCACGAGGATGGGTTCGATCCCGGACCATTGGTCCAGGGCCTTGCCGCGCGGGGCATACCGACCGAGCTGGTGCAAGGCGCGGGGCATGGCTTCATGAATGAACTGTCCGCGAAGTATTCCCCACATCTGCATCGCCGTTTCCTGGACGAGTTGCGCCGGCTCATGGCCGCTCCGGGCCAGGGCTGAAAAATCACGGCAATGGACCCGAAAAAAAGGTCCGAAGCGTTCTGGCTCCAGACCTTTTGCGGAAGTATTCAGACAAGGCAGGCTAGTTGACCGGATCCGCGTTCAGATCCCCGTTCTCCCCGTTGCACTCGCAGTGCCCCTTGCGCTCCTCTTCCTCGCGAATGACCCGGCGCAGCACCTTGCCGACAATGCTCTTGGGCAGGTCATCCCGGAATTCAACCTGTTTTGGCACCTTGTAGTTGGCCATTTTTTCCCGGCAAAAGGCCAGCACGTCGGTTTTGCTCAAGGACGCGCCATCCTTGAGCACGATGTAGGCCTTGATGATCTCGCCTCGGGTGGGGTGTTTGATGCCCACGCTGACGGCTTCCTTGATGGCCGGGTGCTCGTGCAGGACCTCGTCGATCTCGCGCGGGTACACGTTGTAGCCGCCGGTGATGATCAGGTCCTTCTTGCGGTCGACGATGAAGAAATAGCCGTCCTCGTCCATGTAGGCGATGTCGCCGGTGTAGAGCCAGCCGTTCCGGAGCACGCTGGCCGTCTCGTCGGGTCGGTTCCAATACCCCTGCATGACCTGCGGCCCGCGAATGACCAGCTCGCCGATCTTGCCCACGGGCAGGGGGACCGAGCCGACCTCCATGTCCACGATGGCCGCGTTCGTGTCCGGAAAAGGCAGACCGATGGAGCCGTTCTTGCTGTTGCCGCGCAAGGGATTCAGGTGCGTGATGGGCGACGCCTCGGTCAGGCCGAAGCCTTCGACGATGTTCGCCCCGTTGGTCAGGCTGTTGAATTTTTCCATGACCGGCACGGGCATGGGCGCGGAGCCGGAGATGCAGTAGCGCACCGAGGACAGGTTGTATTTTTCGAGATTCTTCTGCTGCAACATGGCGATGAAGATGGACGGCGCGCAGGGGAAGATGGTCGGGCGTTTCTTGTCGATGGTCTTCAGCACGTCCAGGGGCACGAACTTGGCCATGGGCACGAGGGTGGCGCCGATGAGGGTCCCGAAATTGACGCAGACCGTCAGCCCGTAGATGTGAAAAAAGGGCAGCAGGCCGAGCATGACCTCGCCCGTGTCCTTGATGGTGTGCAGGATGGCCCTGGCCTGCTGGGCGTTGTAGCCCAGGTTGGCGTGGGTCAGCATGACGCCCTTGGAAACGCCCGTGGTCCCGCCGGTGTACTGCAGCGCGGCCAGATCCTTCACGGGATCGACGGGATGCGGCGCCTCTATGGCGGCGCGTTTGAGCAATCCCTTCCAGGGCAGGACGGTGGCACCGTCGAAGGGGATGGCTTCGAGCTTGTATTCGCGCCGGGATTTCATGGTGTAGAGGGCATTGAGGGGGAAGCGCAGGCAGTCGGCGATGGAGGTCACGAAGATGCGCTTCAGGTGCAGTTTGGAGCGCAAGCCGTCTATGCGTTTCCACAACAGATTCAAGGTGATGAGGGTCTTGGCTTCGGAATCGTTGAAATGGTGGACCAGCTCCTTTTCCATGTACAGAGGGTTGGTCATGACCACCACGGCTCCGATCTTGAGGCAGGCCCAGTAGGTGATGACTGTCTGAGGGCAGTTGGGCAGCATGATCGCGACCCGCTCGCCGGGCCGGATTCCGGCCTTTTTCAGGTTGGCGGCGACCAGATCGACGAGGCGCTTGAGCTTCTTGTAGCTCACGCTCCAGTTGTTGAAGACGATGGCCGGGCGGTTCGGATAGCTGGCCGCCGTGCGCTCCAGGATCTCAAACAGCGGGATGATTTCATAGTCCAGATTCGGACTGACTTCCTGATCGTAGTGCTTGAGCCAGACTCTGTTGATCCCCTCTGCAATCATGCTCTCCCCCGTCGGATAAGAAGTGAAGAAACGTACCTACAGGTCTCCGCCTTCGGCTGCAACCCCCACTTACCACAGACAAAATCTAGGGATTGCCAGTTATGGACGGTCCAGAATCATGAGCACTTCCATGTGCCAGGTGCCGGGAAACATGTCGAAGAGCCGAAGGGACGTGACCTTCCAGCCGGCATCAAGGAGGGGTTTGGCATCACGAATGGTGTTGACCACGTCGCACGACACCCAGACCAGACGGCGCAGGCTGGTCATGCCCAGCAGGGTCTGGCCGATGCCCTTGGCACCGGTGCGGGGCGGGTCCAGGATGGCGGCTTCGGGAGCGAAGTCGCTCACCATTTTCCAGGCTGCGGGCTTGGACAGGTCGGCGGCCCGGAATCTGACCGATCCCAGCCCCAGGCGCTCCGCATTGCGGGTGCCGGTGTCCACGGCAACGGGCGAACCCTCGACGGCCAGGACGTTTTTGCCCCGGCTCGCCAGCGGCAGGGCGAAATTTCCGACTCCGGAAAAAAGGTCGGCAATGGGCGAAAAATTCTGGAGGGCGTCCACTGTGGCGCGGACCAGGGTCTGGTTCAACGCCCAGTTGGCCTGAAAAAAAGTGCTGGGCGGCAGGTGCAGGGTCAGATCGAATTCGGGCAAGGAAAAGGCCAGCAGGTCCCGGTCTCGTTCCGAGCAGGCTTTTCCCGTGACGGGGCTGGCCGCGATGGTGAAGCGGCCGTCGGGCAGTTTCGCCGCCAGGATGGGCATGGCCTTGGCCAGGGGCTCGGCCAGAAGGTGGCAGTCCGTGAGGGGCACAAGGATGTTGCTGGCATGGCCCATGGCGTGGGGCAGGCCGCCGCGCACATGGATCTGCCCGCGCCAGCGGTAGCGCCAGCCCTGGGGACTGGGCACGACCTGAATCTCCGGCATCCGCGCCCCATGCTCGCGGCCCAGGGCGCGCGAGAGGGCGTCGCGCAGCATGTCCGCTTTGAGGCTGGTGCCCGCCTCGGGGCTGACCATGCCGAAGCGCGAGCCGCCGCATTCCCCGGCGTGAGGGCAGGGATGGACCCCGCGCAAGGCGGATGGGGTCAGAATGTCCACGGCTTCGGCCTGCAGGAAATCCTTGGCGGTCTTGGTCACGCGTGCGCGGACCACCTCGCCCGGCAGCACGCCGGGTTCGATCATGACCACCTGGCCGGAATCCAGCCGGGCCAGACCCCGGCCGCGCCAGAGCAGTTTCTCGACCTTGAGTGTCAGAAGACCTGTGTTCTCGGGGTTCATCTATTCAAGTCCGAGCCAAGCCGTGAGCACGCGCTGGATGAGCTTGATCGCGGCGGTTTCCGAGACCTGGGAGCCGTGGATGGGTGCCAGTTCGCACATGTCCATGCCGACCAGGCGCGGACCCTGTCCATCCTTCCAGAGTTCCCTCCAGAACCGGGTCATCCAGACGTATGCAATTCCGCCGGGTTCCGGCGTGCCCGTGCCCGGGATGACGCTCGGGTCCATGCCGTCCACATCGAAGGACAGATACAGGGGTCGGCTGCCGACAAAGGCTCTGATCCGCTCCGCCGCCTCGACAGGTGCGGGTAGATCCCAGGCGAAGAGGGTCAGCAGCTCCGCCGGGCGCTGGACACGCATGAAATCCCGCTGCTCCCGGCACAGGGAGCGTATGCCGACCTGGGCCAGGGGGATGCCCATCTGCCGTGCCCTGGCCATGATGCAGGCGTGGGAAAAGGGGCTGTCCTCGTAGCTTGCGCGCAGGTCCGCATGGGCGTCGATGTGCAGGATGACCAGGTCCGGATGAGCCGCGTGGTAGAATTCGAAGAGGGGGAGGGGCACGGAATGCTCGCCGCCCAGGGTGAGGATGAAATCGCGGCGCGCATCGAATTCCTTGAGGCGTTCGCGCATGATCCGGTGCAGGCCCTCGGGTCCGCTGACCGGGGGATGGACCACAGGCAGGGGGGTGAAATAGGCCAGATCCGCCAGATCCAGATCCAGCTCCGGGTCGTAGGATTCAACCTGGATACTGGCCCGGAACAGGGCCTCTGGTCCGAAGCGGGTGCCGGTGCCGTAACTGACCGTCCCTTCATAGGGCACGGGCAGCACAAAGATATTCCGGCCCTGCTCGGGACCGAGATCAAAGAAAACGTTCTGCATGGGTGTCTCCGTCACATAGCGGGGCGCGATTAGAGCGGGGTGCGGGAGCGCAGCAGAATGCCGCCGATGCCGCTTCCCTTGAGCTGTTCCTTGAGGGCCATGGCGGACTCCACCGTGCCCTGATGATGAACATAAATCCGGTACCAGGTTTTGCCTTCATGGGTGGCCGTGACCACGGAGGTTTTGAAGGTCCCCGAATCCAGCTTTTTCAAGAAGGTCTGGGCCTGATCCATGGAAGCCAGGGCCGCGACCTGATAGTTGAAGACAAACACTTCTTCCTTGCCGCCGGGCGTCGCCGGAACGGCCGCTTGAGAAGCAGGGGAGGCGGCTGCCTGGGCCGTTGCCGGGATTGGTGCCGCAGGTTTGGCCACGGAAGCGTTCTGGGTTTTCGGGGGTTCGACGGGCTTGGCCGGAGCAGTCTGGGCCACGGGCACGGAGCTCGGGCCCTGCTTTAGTTTATCAAAGAATTCGAGTTCTTCGCTTTTGAGCACCGCCTCGTTTTTCTCCGTCAGCAGCGGAAAATCCTCGGGGAGCATCTGTTGCGCCATTTCCATAGCCATTTTTTCGGGCTGATAGCCCCGGCCGACAATGACGCCCAGAATGAAGGACCAGGCCATGCCGATGACGACCAGCACGGCCATGGACAAAAATCCGGACAAACCCAGCTGGAAGCTGAACTTCTTGTTTTCTTTCTTGGTGGTGCTTGCTTTACGTGTGATCATATTTCCATGAATTCGGACATGGCCTACATGCGCTCCGGAGCGTTCACGCCCAGGAGGTCAAGGCCGTTTTTCAAAACCCCGGCAACTGCGCTGAACAGGAGGATGCGGGCCCTCAACAGATCCTGATCGTCTCCGGACAAGATGTGATGGACAGTATAATAGCGATGCAGCAGTCCCGCAAGTTCCATCAGATAGTAGCTGACATGATGGGGGGAGAGGGTGCGGGCCGCCAGCTCCAGCGTGTCCTCGAAGGCGTCCAGGGCCTTGAACAGGGCCTTGTCCTCGGTCGTGGTCAAAAGGGCCATGAGCTCTTTGGATGGCTCGGGCAGCAGGACTCCCTGCTCCTCGGCCTTGCGCATCAGCGAACTGATGCGGGCGTGGGCGTACTGGACGTAATAGACCGGGTTGTCCATGGACTGCTGCTTGACCACATCCAGGTCGAAATCCAGGTGGGAGTCGCTCTTGCGCGACAGAAAGATGAAACGCGCCGCGTCCACACCCACTTCGGCGCAGACATCGGCCAGGGTCTCGAACTTGCCGGCGCGGGTGGACATGGCGATCTGCTCGCCGCCCTGGATCAGGTTGACGAGTTGCACCAGGATGACCTGCAGGGACTCGCGGTCCTTGCCCATGGCCTCGATGGCGGCCTTCATGCGCGGCACGTAGCCGTGATGGTCCGCGCCCCAGATGTCGACCATCATGTCGAAGCCGCGTGCGATTTTGTTATCGTGGTAGGCGATGTCCGAGGCGAAATAGGTCAGCAGGCCGTCGGACTTGCGCAGGACCCGGTCCTTGTCGTCGCCGTGGTCCGTGGACCGGAACCACAGGGCGCCGTCCTTTTCGTAGGCGCGGCCCTCGGCCAGGAGGCGGCTGAGCGTCGCTTCGACCTGTCCGCCGTCGACCAGACTCTTTTCCGAGAACCAATGCTGATGCTCGACCCGAAAGTCGATCAGGTCCTGCTTGATCCCGTTCAGGATGTCCGTCATGCCGCGCTCGTAGCACAGGTCCAGGGCCTCCTCCTCGGGCAGGTCCAGCAGGGTCTTGCCCTGTTCGGCCAGCAGGGCGGCGGAGATGTCTTTTATGTACTCGCCCCGATAGCAGTCCTCGGGAAATGGGGTCTCGATGCCGCAGGCCTGCTGGTAGCGGACCCACACGGCCAGGCCCAGCAGGCGCATCTGCCGTCCGGCATCATTGAGATAGTATTCGGTCTCCACCTCATGGCCCGTGAAGCGCAGGATGCGCGTCAGGCTGTCGCCCACGGCCGCGCCCCGGCCATGGCCGATGTGCAGGGGGCCGGTGGGGTTGGCGGACACGTATTCGACCTGCACTTTGCGGCCCTGGCCGAACTGCACACGGCCGAAGTCAGCGCTGCGGTCCAGCGCGTCCAGGGCCACGTCCTGCCAGAACTCGGGCTTGAAGGTGAAATTGATGAAGCCCGGCCCGGCGATGTCGATGCTCGCGATCTCCGGGCTGGCTGCGAGCAGCTCGTCTTTGAGGGCTTCGGCCACGGCGCGCGGGTTCTGGCCCTTTTCTTTGGGCATGACGAGGGCGATGTTGGTGGCCATGTCGCCGTGCTGCTCGCTCTTGGGAGCCTCGATGGTCATCTTGGCCGGAAGCTCGAAGCCCTTGGCGGCCATGAGCGCGGTCAGTTTTTCGGAAATATAGTTCTTGGCTTTCAAGAGCGGGTCTCCTCAAGGGTGGCCGTTTGTTCAAGAGTGCTGACGGACAGGGTCTTGACCCCGTCCCGGTCCTTCAAAATCTGTGCGATCATGCGCGAGAGGGCACCCTTGGGGCCAAGCTCCACAAAGGAGCGCATCCCGTCCGCATATTGATTTTCGATGGTTTGGAGCCACTGCACGGACGAGGTCATCTGCCGTTTCATGGTCTCCTTTACGGCCTGGCCGCTCGGCTCGGGTCTGGCCGTGACGTTCAGGTAGACCGGAATTTTCGGGTCACGCCAGTCCATTTTATCAATATACACCGACAGCTCCGTTCCGGCTTCCCGCATGTACGGGGAATGGAAGGCGTTGCTGACCGGCAGGACCATGGCCCGGCCCTTCAGCGGTTTGACCTCGGCGCAGACATGGTCCACGGCCTGGGCATGGCCGCTGATGACGAACTGGCCAGGGGTGTTGTAATTGGCGATGCGGATCTCCTCGCTGGTCAACGTGGCCGCGGCCGCGACCAGTCCTTCGACCTGGGCCTGTTCCAGCTTGAGAATGGCGGCCATGCGACCGTCCTGGTTGGTGGCCTCTTCCATCAGTTTGCCGCGCAGGCAGACCAGCTCCAAGACCTGATCGATGGTCAGGACCTGGGCCGCGAAAAGGGCGGAGTATTCACCCAGGCTATGTCCGGCCACTCCGGCGGGATCGAGCCTGGAAGCCAAAAAACACCACAGGTTGATGTTGACAACAGTGAGGGCGGGTTGCAGATTCCGCGTCGCCGCCATGGCGTTTTCGTCTCCGTCCCAATATATTTCACGCAGCGGAAGACCGCTGAGTCGTTCCGCTTTTTTCCACAAGTCCATGGCCTCGGACCAGTGTTCGGCCAGATCCCGGCCCATGCCGGGCTCTTGAGACCCCTGGCCGGGAAAAACAATGCTCTGTGTGCTCATAATTCCTCCAATCAAAAAACTGAGCTGCTTGTATCCGCAGCACCCCCGCAGGTAAAGGGGAAATCCCCTGCCAGCGGGCAAGGAAGGCCCATGAACCCTACTCCAGACGCAGATCAGGTCGCCATTTCAGCCGCACGGCTGGGCCGTGTCTTGTCCCTTGACGAGGCCCGCCTTTTGACCGTGTATCTTGGCATTTTGGTCAAATGGAACAGCCGCATGAACCTGGTCGGCCCGGCATCCTGGCCCGAAATCCTGGAAACCCTGATCCAGGATTCCTGGCATCTGGCCGACCTGCTGCAAACCCTTGCGCCACAGCCCGGAGAGATCCTGGACCTGGGCGCGGGAGCCGGCCTGCCGGGCATTCCGCTGCGGGTTTTTTGGCAGTCCGGCGACTATTATCTGGTGGAACCCCGGCAGAAGCGCGCCATCTTCATGGAGCAGACCGTGGCGCACATGAAGCTGCCACGCACCAAGGTCATCTGCGGCCGCATGGAGGCCCTGCCGCCAGCCCGCCGTCAGGCGGACCTGATCGTCAGCCGTGCCTTCATGCCCTGGAAAAAATTGTTGGCCGAAGTCCGGGGGCTCCTGGCACCGCATGGCCGCGTGCTGGTCATGAGCAGCGAAACTTCCGACGAATCCGTGGAAGGCTATGCGGTGGAACAGGTTTTGGACTACACGGTGGCCGGAAAGAAGCGCTTTTTCCGGCTATTCGTTCTTGGCGGGAAAGGCCTCTGAAAGATTGGGCATGAGCAGACGAGTGGCGACCTTGTCGACCTCCTCGGCCAAGTCCATGAAGCGTTCAAGATATTCAAGGATCTCCATCTTGCGATCCTCGGCGGAGTAGCCGTAATCCTCCTCCAATTGGCCGGAGGTCAGGTATTCTTCGAATTCGTTCAGAAATTTTTCACTCAGCATAGGGCCTTCCTTGGGCATGCGGTATCGACCGGGCTTACCTGCCACAAGAGTTTGGCGTGGTCAAAGATGCGGCATGGGCATTTTTCGGGGAATGCTGGAGAGATCAGAAAATTGGAATTATTGTTTCAAAAATTAGCGGCTTCGATAGTAGATAAGTCAAAGGCAGACCTGACCCCTTTTGACCCCTTCTTTTGTGACCTATAATTGAAATTACATACTACAAATTTTTATTCATTACCGAAAACCAAATAATGCTGATAAGAAATTTCTTTTTGGTCTAGGAATCGGTGCTTCGATTATCAATAACAAATGTCTAATAAAATCAGTAGAATCAGCAAAATAGTTTGGATAAGCTTCTTTAATACCTCCAACTGCTGTTGTAGAAACTAGCGCCACAACCAGTCCATCCTGCTCAGTCGCTTTTTTTTCGGCTTCACTATAAGATCTTTCTGCTTCAGAGCTTTTATTTACATCAAAAAGTGTCGAATGAATTGTAGTATTTAATGTGTCTACCTCTAATAAAGCATAGCCGTCAACAAACTTCTCTTCTAGGCGACTATCAATTATTTTTAATGAATTTGCATAAGCCTCGAGTCTTGTCACAACATCTAATTTTTTTGCTTGATCTTGAGCCAACAAACAGGCTATGATAGCCTTGTCATTACTATAGAAATTTTTACTCAATTCTCCATAATACTTTTTTTTCTTATCAATATCATTCAAAGCATCGAACATATGTATGCTTTCCATTACTGCAAATTGCTCACTCACACTTTTAAAAAAGATTTTCCAGTCTTTTTTACCTTGATTGGACTTAAGAGCTTGACCAGTAAACAAGTCAACTATTTCAAGTGTCGTTGCCCAATCGTGCTGAAGCCTTGTGCGTAATTGTATCTCAATATTCCTTTTTTCACCATCACTATTAAAAAACTTTCCGATTAAATGATACCCCCTATACCCATCTTCTTTGGGATTGTTAATATAATCTTTATATCTAATTTTTCCATTCCCATTTTTAAATTCAGGAATTTTTTTTAGATCTCTAACAATTTTTGTAACTTTTTTAGTATTAGAAACTACT
>CAXNFJ010000014.1:0-13776 GCA_964201165.1 Desulfomicrobium sp. | reverse complement strand
TCCAGCGGAGTGACCCAACGTCCCTGGCGCTTCATGAAACGCTTCCCCTGGAGCAGGTTTTCAAAAAAACCACGCTGCTCTTCCTCGAAATGGTATCTCCGAACCTGACCGCTGGCCGTCTCGATCAGATACATGTCCATGGTCAGACTGGCCGGACGGGTCACGCCCCATTCCCCTCCGTCACGCTCCTGCCAGCGCGAAACATACGGCACAATCAAAAAATCAGCTTTCATGCATTGCCCCACCGCCTTCCAGTACTCCACGGTCTCGAACCGTTGCCGTTCCTTACTGGCCAGCACGATTTCTTCGCATTGCCGCACCATGGCCGCGCCCATCACCGTCCGTGCCCTATTATTTTTCAGAGTGACGATCATTTGATCATCGAGGGCGTCCAAAACCTGCTCGGGAATGACCGAAGCCTCTTCAGGCAGGACTCCGGCCATGAGTTCCCAATCATTCTGGGGATGTACAAAATGCGCCACGGCCAAGGTCGCAGAAGGGGAGACTGACTGAAATTGCGTGGTGCCGGCACAGGCCGAGCAGAAAATGAGAACTGCCAGTATGATGTATCTCATGTATCGAGACCTCCCTTGGTGCTGAGCACGGATTCTCGTTCCAACCGCACAGCCTGCCGCAAGGCCAAGCCGAGTCCTTTGAAGGTGGATTCTAGCAGATGATGCCCGTTTTGGCCATACAGCATGCGCACATGCAGATTCATTCCCGCCTTTGTGGCCAGGGATTTCAGAACTTCCCGCCACAGATCCTTTTCCTGGCCCGCGATAATCGCAGGCAGCACGCTTTCTTCGTAGACCAGATAGGAACGTCCCGAGAGATCGAGACAAACCTCGGTCAAGGCTTCATCCATCGGAACTTTGGCGCACCCCACCCGGGCAATGCCCTTGCGGTCACCCAGAGCCGAACTCAGGGCGGTCCCCAGACACAATCCGATATCTTCCAAGGAATGATGGGCGTCGATGTGCATATCGCCAGTACAGGAAATATCCAGATCAAAGCCGGCCCAATGCCCCAGCAAATCAAGCATGTGATCGGCAAACCCAAACCCGGTCGCAATGGTGCAAGCTCCCGTCCCATCAAGATTTACGGCCACGGAAATTTGCGTTTCGCGAGTATTGCGGTCAATCCTGCCTGTACGAGCATGCATAACTTCTCCTTCAAAGCAAAAGGGCAGGTCCGAGGGGCCTGCCCGTATGATTATCCCTTGGATTCAACCTCAGCGCCCTCTGCGTCATCCGCGACAGGCTCTTTCGGTTTTTTCCCGAACAAATAGGACACCCAGATACCTATTTCATAAAGAATACACAGCGGTCCGGCCATGAGGCACTGTGAAACCACATCCGGAGGCGTGAGGATGGCGGCTACGATAAAATTACCTAAAATAGCGAATTTTCTGTACTTTCGTAACGTTTTATAAGTAACTATGCCGAGCGCCGACAGAAAAAGCATGAACAAAGGCAACTCAAAAATTAATCCAAAGGCAAAGAGCATACCGGTCGAAAAACTGAAATACTCTTTTACCGAAGGCATGGGCTTGATGAAGTCCGAGGCATAGCCCAAGAAAAACTGAAAGCCGTACGGAAAAACCACAAAATACCCGAAAAGGGCACCCGATACAAAGCACAAGGCTGAGCACAGGGCAATGGGTACCATATATTTTCGTTCCCCTTCATACAGTCCGGGGGCTATAAACATCCACAGCTGATAAAAAATATAGGGGCTGACCAGAAACAGACCCGCAATGGCCGCGACCTTCATGTGGGTAAAAAAAGCTTCGGCCAATCCGGTATAGATGAGCGATCCGCCCATGGGTTCAAGCAGGGTCAACAGGGGCTTCATGAGCAGCATGAAAAGCTGCTCGGCAAATCCATAGCACAGCATCATCCCCACAAAAGCGGCGATAATGCAGCGCGTCAGACGCACCCGCAATTCGTTCAGATGCTCGGTGAAGGTCATCTCGTGCACGGGTTCCGGTTCTTCAGCCGCGTCAGTATTCTCCCCTGCTTCCGCAGGAGTGTTTTTCCCGTTCAGTTCCATACCGGAAGGACCATCCGCCTCTGACTGTTTCGACAAAGGCGGGTCCCCGACTTCTGGTTGGCTCAAAGCCGAGGACTCATCCACCTCGGCTTTCTCCCGGCCCGCGTCCCGATCGGTGCTCCGCTCCTCACTCATGCCTTGTCCTTTGCGGGCTCGGCGGTCTGCGCCGCGGGATCAACAGCGGAAGGAGCCGGCGCGTCCGGGGCGGCGTCCGCGGATGCGGACGGAGCGGGCTCTGCTGTCTGGGTTTCAGGAAAGAGCTCTTTCTTGGCCTGCTCGGTGCGGACCTTCTGATCCGCCTGCTCAGCTTCCATTTCAATGGTTCGCTTCACGTCGGTGCTGACCCGGCGAAATTCGCCCAAAGCCTTTCCCAAGGCCTTGGCCATTTCCGGCAATTTGGCAGGGCCGATGACAATCAACGCAACGATAAGAATGACAATAAGTTCCGTGGAACCAATTCCAAACATACGCTCTTCTCCAGTGGATCAGTTTCGGATTGTTATTCCCACTCAATGGTGCTCGGCGGCTTTGACGAAATGTCATAGACAACCCGATTCACTCCCTTGACCTCATTGATGATCCGATTGGACATCCGCCCAAGGATCTCCGTCGGGATCCGGGACCAGTCCGCGGTCATAGCGTCAATGGAGTCGACAATGCGCAGTGCGATGACATGCTCATAGGTTCGTTCGTCACCCATGACACCAACGGTCTTGAGCGGCAAAAGCACGGCAAATCCCTGCCAGACCTTGTAATACCAATTGGAGGCCATGAGTTCGTGCTGCACGATCTTGTCGGCCTGGCGCAGGATCTCAAGCCGTTCATCCGTGATCTCGCCGATGACCCGAATGGCAAGGCCGGGACCGGGGAAGGGATGCCGCCAGACAATGAAATCAGGCAGACCCAATTCCACGGCAACCTTGCGCACCTCGTCCTTGAAAAGTTCCCGCAGAGGCTCCACCAGGGAAAGATTCATTATTTCGGGCAACCCGCCGACATTATGATGGCTCTTGATAACCGCCGAGGGGCCCTTGAAGCTGATGGATTCTATGACATCCGGATACAAGGTGCCCTGGGCCAGATACTTCACGCCTGTTATTTTCTTGGCCTCTTCCTCGAAAACTTCGATGAAGGTATAGCCAATGATCTTGCGTTTTTGTTCCGGATCTTCCAGTCCTTCCAGGCGGGACAGGAATTTTTCCTGCGCCTGAATGTAGTGCAGGTTCAGGTCGAAATGCTTGCGCAGATACCCGATCACCTCGTCGCCTTCGCCCGCGCGCAGGAGACCGTTGTCGACGAAGATGCAATGCAGATTCTTGCCGATGGCCTTGCTTAAAAGCACGGCCACCACGGTGGAGTCGATGCCGCCGGAAAGGCCGCAGACCACCTTGTCGTCGCCGATCTGAACCGGCAGGGTATGCAGCATGGAATCCACGAAGGAGGACATGGTCCACGACGATTTGAGTCCTGCGACCTGAAAAAGGAAATTACGCAGAATTTCGTCGCCCTGTTCGGTATGAGCCACTTCAGGATGAAACTGCAGTGCGTACATCTTGCGGTCGACATCGGCCATGGCCGCGATTTCGATGTTCTGGGTCTTGGCCATGACCGAAAAACCCGGAGGCACATCCAGAACGTGATCGCCATGGGACATCCAGACCGTCAATTTGCCCGTATCCGAAATCCGGTCCCACAGCGGACACTGCGCCTGAAAATGAAGATCGCTGCGGCCATACTCGCGATCCAGGGAGGGAGCCACCTTGCCTCCCAGCAGATGAGCCATGAGCTGCATGCCGTAGCAAATACCCAGAATCGGCAGCCCCCAGCCAAAAATCACAGGGTCGATGCTGGGGGAATCCGAACTCGAAACCGAGGCCGGCCCACCGGAAAGAATGATGGCGCTCGGCTGCAGAGCCTTGAGTTCATCGGTCTTGATGGTGCACGGATGGATTTCCGAATAGACTCCGGATTCACGGGTGCGCCTAGCGATGAGCTGGGTATATTGGGACCCGAAATCGAGAATGATGACCTTTTCTTGAATTTGCATATTTTCCTCCATCCACGCAGAAGGGATGGTTATAATCTCGAACGGTTAGTACGCATCCACTCTGTAGTTGGGCGCTTCCTTGGTGATGATCACGTCGTGGACATGGCTTTCGCGCAGCCCTGCGGCCGATATTTCAACGAACTGCGCCTGGGTCTGCAGGGCCGGGATGTCCTTGGTACCGAGGTAGCCCATGCCTGAACGCACGCCACCCACCAGCTGGTCGATGGTTTCAAGCACAGAGCCCTTGTAGGGCACGCGTCCGACAATGCCCTCGGGAACCAATTTTTTGGAACCTTCCTGAAAATAGCGGTCGCTGCTGCCGTCCTTCATGGCGTCAATGGACCCCATGCCCCGGTAAATCTTGTAGGTTCGTCCCTGATACAGGATCTTCTCTCCAGGGCTTTCCTCGGTTCCGGCGAACATGGAACCCATCATGACCGTGTCCGCGCCTGCGACCAGAGCCTTGACCACGTCTCCGGAGAATTTGACTCCCCCATCGGCGATGCAGCAACGGCCCGCTTCGCGACAAGCCCGAACACAATCCATGATGGCCGTGATCTGCGGGACGCCCACCCCGGCCACAATCCGCGTTGTGCAGATGGAGCCGGGACCGATGCCAACCTTGATCGCATCCGCACCCGCGGCGATGAGGGCCTTCGCACCCTCGTAGGTGGCCACATTGCCGGCGATGAGCTGCACGTCGGGCCATTCGGTCTTGGTGGCCCGCACCGCATCCAGAATATTTCTGGAATGTCCATGTGCCGAATCCAGAACAATGACATCCGCCCCGGCCTTGATCAAGGCCTCGACCCTTTCGGCCCGCCCCGACCCAATGCCCACGGCGGCACCGACACGCAGACGGCCCATCTCGTCCTTGCAGGCGTTGGGATATTTGCGAACCTTGTCTATGTCCTTGATGGTCAACAACCCTTTGAGTTTATTGCTCTCATCCACAACCAGCAGCTTCTCGATGCGATTGTCGTGCAGATGGCGTTTGGCGTCTTCCAGCGAAATTCCAACGGGCACGGTGATGAGTTTCTTGCTGGTCATGACTTCACTGACGCGTGCGGTCATATCGGTCACGAAACGCACATCGCGGTTGGTGACGATACCCACCAACTGGTCCCCCAGGACCACGGGCAGACCGGAAATGCGGTAGTCCTGCATAAGTGCCAGGGCCTGGCCCACCGTATCGTCCGGGCCGACAGTGATGGGGTCGACGATCATGCCGGACTCGGACTTCTTGACCTTGATGACCTCCAGAGCCTGCTGGTCGATGGACATGTTCTTGTGCACGATGCCGATGCCCCCGGCCCGGGCCAGGGAAATGGCCATGCGCGACTCCGTGACGGTATCCATGGCCGCGCTCAGGAAAGGAATATTCAGTTCAATGGTCTGCGTGAGCTTGGTGTTCAAAATGACCTGGTCCGGCAGGACTTCCGAGTATGCCGGAACAAGCAAGACATCGTCGAAGGTCAGTGCCTTGCCGAGTATTTTATCCATATGCTACCTCTCCCGTATGGGGAATGGGGGTTCAATTTACATTCCAGGGTGTTAGATCCCCAGATAGGCCTTCTTGACATCCTCGTTGGACAAGAGGGCCGCTCCCGAATCTTCCAGGGTGATCCGGCCATTCTCCATGACATAGGCCCGATGGGCGATTTTGAGCGCCTGATTGGCGTTCTGTTCCACCAGAAAGACTGTTGTCCCGGTTTCGTTGACCTTGCGGATGATGTCGAAAATTTGGGCGATGATGATGGGCGCCAGACCCAGGGAAGGCTCGTCCAGCAAGAGCAAACGAGGGCGGGCCATCAATGCGCGGGAAATCGCCAGCATCTGCTGCTCGCCGCCCGAAAGGGTGCCCCCCATCTGTTTGCGGCGCTCGGCGAGGATGGGAAAGAGCCCGAAAACATACTCCAGGTCCTGCGCGATACCGACCTTGTCGTTACGCACAAAGGCTCCCAAGTCCAGATTTTCCATGACCGTCATGTCGGGAAAGATGAGCCGTCCCTCGGGCACCTGCGAGATGCCCATGCGCACGATCTTGTCCGCCTTGAGATCATGGATGGCTTGGCCCTCGAAAAGGATCTCACCGCTTTTGGGCGGAACCCCCCCGCAGATGGACATCAGCGTGGTGCTCTTTCCGGCCCCGTTGGCGCCGATCAGGGACACGATCTCACCCTGGTTGATGTGCAGGGAAATCCCGTGCAGGGCCTGGATATTTCCGTAAAATGTGTTGATATTCTTCAACTCAAGCATGCGCTTCCTCCCCGAGGTAGGCTTTGATGACCCGAGGATTGCTGCTGATCTCCACCGGGGTGCCATGGGCGATGAGACACCCGTACTCCATGACGTAGATGCGCTCGGACAGGCTCATGACCATGCTCATGTCGTGCTCGATGAGCAGGATGGCCATGTTCATCTCATCGCGGATGCGCAGCACCAGATGCTTGAGGGACTCGGTTTCCTGCGGGTTCATTCCGGCGGCGGGCTCATCCAAAAGAAGCAGAGCCGGGTCCGTGGCCAGGGCGCGGGCGATTTCCAGACGGCGCTGAGCGCCGTAAGGCAGGTTGCAGGCCAGTTCGGCATAGTATTTGTGCAACCCCATGTACTTGAGCAGCTCGTAACTCCGATCGACGATCTCCTTCTCCTCCCGCCTCACGCCGGATGAACGCAGCAGGGCGCCCAGAATTCCGGCTTTGGTCCGGCAATGGCGGGCGATCATGACATTCTCGAGCACGCTCATGTTCTTGAACAGTCGAATGTTCTGAAATGTCCGAGCCATCCCGAGGGCCGTGACTAGATTGGGCTTCATGCCGTTGACCTTGGTCCGCACGCCCTTCCTGGGCGTGAACCAGACTTCGCCTTCCGTGGGTGTGTAGATACTGGTGATGCAGTTGAAAAACGTGGTCTTGCCCGCGCCGTTGGGACCGATCAGGGCCACAATTTCTCCGGAGCGGACCTGCAGTTCCACATCATTCAATGCCCGAAGGCCGCCAAAATTCATGGACACAGCCGTGACGTCAAGTACCGGTTCCATTTAGATACGTCCTCCATTGGCCGTGTTCAGCTCAGGGTCATCCACCGTATAGATCCGCCCCTTGGCCGGGATGAGGCCCTGAGGCCGGAAGACCATCATCAGCACCATGGCCACGGCAAACAAAATCATTCGATACTCGGAAAAAGCGCGCATATATTCCGGCAGAAGCACCAGAAAGGCGGAACCGAGGATAACCCCGAGATTGGACCCCATCCCGCCCAAAACAACAATGGACAAGATGATGGCCGATTCAAAAAAGGTGAAGCTTGCAGGATTGATAAAAGTGGTCTTGGCCGCGAAAATAACGCCGGCAAAACCGGCCCAGGCCGTACCCAGGCCAAAGGCCATCACTTTTACGCCGACCCGGTCGATACCCATGGCCTCGCACGCGATTTCATCCTCACGCAGAGCCTGCAAGGCCCGGCCGATGCGCGAATCCTTCAGTCGGGTAACGGCGATGATGGTGATCAAGGCCAACGCCAACACTATATAATAAATATAGATATTTGCTTCAGCAACCGTGAGTTGGGCACCCATGAGTCCCGGACGCGGAATATTGGAAACGCCCGAGGGACCGCCCGTCAGGGAACTCCAGTTCTCGAGCACCAAACGCACGATTTCCCCGAATCCGAGGGTGACGATGGCCAGATAGTCGCCACGCAAGCGCAGCACCGGAAAGGCCAGAGCCACGCCGGACAAGGCGGCGATCAGCCCACCGATGGGCAGGGCGACCCAAAAACCCACCCCGAAATACTGATTCAAGAGCGCATAGGAGTAGGCCCCGATGGCGTAAAAAGCAGCGTGACCGAGGAACAGAAGACCGGCCACGCCGACAATGACATTGAGCCCCAGGCCCAAGACGACATAAAGCAGGAAGGATATCAGGATATTGGTTTGATAGGTGGTCACCACCCAGGGAGTGACCATAAACAGACCCAGGAATCCGACCCGAAGCGCAGTGGTCAATGCTGGATTGGCCGACAACTCCGCAAGTCTTCCGCTCTTTTTTTCACCCGAGGCCGCGATGGCCTCCCCGACTTCCTTGCGGCGCAGAGCCCAACGCCATACAAAGGAAAGCACAAAACTGCCGATCCCTATCCAGGCCATGTTCTCCCAGCGCCAAATCACGGTTTTTTCAATGGCATTCACCCGAATAACCATGATGGGAAAGGTCAGAAACATGAACCAAATGCTGACCAGGATGGATTTTTTTAACTCATGCATTGCAGTATCCGTCGAATCCTAGGGGGTTGCTGCCACAGATCATACCTTTTCCACCTTGGCCTTGCCCATGATGCCCGAAGGCCGGAAGATCAAAAAGACCACCAGCAGGGTAAACGCAAAAACATCCTCGTAATCGCTCGAAATGTATCCGGTGGCGAAACTTTCGGACAGGCCCAGAAACAGCCCGCCGAGCATGGCTCCGGGAATGGACCCGATGCCGCCCAGGACTGCGGCGGTGAAAGCCTTGATGCCCGCGAGAAAACCGATCGCGAAATTGACCATGCCGACATGGGACGCAATGAGCACGCCGCCCAGGGCCGCCAGGGACGAACCCAAAAGAAACGTGATCGAAATGACCTTGTCCGAGTCGACACCGAGCAGCATGGCCATCTTGCGGTTCTGCGCCGTGGCCCGCATGGCCTTGCCCATCTTGGTGTACTTGATGAATGCCGTCAGCCCGGCCATGAACAGTGCGCTGGTCACGACAATGACAAAATCCGAGGATCCGAAGACATGGGCGATGGGTTCAAGAAAGGCAAAATCCGGGATCAGGCGCGGAAAAGGCAGAAAGTCGGAGGTCTGGGCCAGAATGATGTAATTCTGCAAAAAGAGGGACATACCGATGGCGGAAATCAGGGGAGAAAGACGGCCGGCCCCGCGCAGAGGCTTGTAGGCGATCTTTTCCATGGTGTACCCGTATCCGGCGCAATAGATGATCGCCACCACGGCGGCGATGACCAGGATAGCCGGAGCCGGAAAGCCCATGATCCCGAGCACCCCGGCCACAATGAGCCCCATGAAGGCGCCGAGCATGTAAACTTCGCCATGGGCGAAGTTGATGAGCTCAATGATGCCGTAGACCATGGTGTAGCCGATGGCGATCAGCGCGTAGATGCTGCCCCGGGTCAACCCGCCCAAAAAAAGTTCGAAAAAATATTGCCAGTCCATAACTCCCCGTCCGCTCCGGCCCTGGATCATTCCCTGCCGGTCTGTTGAAAGAACCGAGGGACAGGCTATGCCCGTCCCTCGGTTAAAACTTCATTATGTAATGAAACCTACTTCAGTTCCACGTACTTGCCGCCCTTGACCTGGTACATGGAGAAGCCAACGCCTTCGGCATCGCCGCGGGCATCGAACTTGATCTTGCCCACCGTGGTGTCCACGGTTTCGGTGCGCAGCACATTCATGATCTTGGCGGAGTCAGTGGAATCGGCCTTGTCGATGGCGTTGACCAGGGCCTGCATGGCGGCATAGGCCGCGTCGAAAAACGCACCGGGCTCAGTGCCGAATTCGGCGAGGTGCGCAGCCTTGGCGGCCTTGTTCATTGCAAGACCGCTGACATCCTGGGGACCGGAAGCGTACACGCCTTCGGCATCCGCGCCCGCGACCTTGATAAAGGTGTCGTCCTTGACGCCATCATCGGAGATGAACTTCACATCTACGCGCTTCTTCTTCAGCTGAGAAACGATCTTGGAAGCTTCAGGATGGTATCCGCCGAACATGACCGTATCCGCGCCGGCCTGACGAACTTTCTGGACCACGGCGGAGTAATCGACAGCGCCGGGAGTCACGCCTTCGAAAAGCACGACTTCGGCCTTGCCGCCTTCCTGGATGAACTTCTGCGCGTACTCCGCATAGCCCTTGCCGTAGTCGCCCTTGTCATGCAGCACGGCGATCTTCTTGGCGCCGAGGGTGCCTATGGCGTATTCGACACCAAGGAGGGCCTGCGCGTCATCGGAAGCGATGGTGCGGAAGAAGGTCGGGTACTGACCGCTCTGGGTCAACTCGGGATTGGTGGCCGAAGGCGACATGGTCACGATTTTGGCTTCGGTGTAAATAGGCAGGGCGGCCTTGGTGGCGCCGGAACAGATATGTCCGACCACGACGACGGCACCGTCGGAGACAACCTTGGTGGCGGCGTTGGTGGCCTTCTCGGGCTTGCACTCTTCGTCCTGAATCAGCAATTCGATCTGCTTGCCGTCAATACCGCCCTTGGCGTTGATATCCTTGGCCACGAGCTTGGCTGCGTTGACCGTGGGCAGGCCGTAAGAGGCCAAGTCACCGGTATGGGCTCCCGCCACGCCAATCTTGATGGTGTCCGCGCCAAAAGCCGAACTGGTCAGCAAAGTCAAACACGCCGCGATCACGAGACCAGAAAAACGTTTCATCAGTTCCTCCACAATGTTCAAGTTTAGGATTGGAAACAAAGCTCGACATGACGAGCCCTAGAGCTTGCGGAAACGAATCGAAAGCAAGTACCATTAGCCCCTTGCGGGTGTCAAACACGACTGCTGTGGTTACTTGCCGGTCAGTTCACGTCTGGCGTTGTTCACGAGTTCCGGATCATCGGGGGCGGCGTCCAGCACAGCCTGGAAATGCACGGCGGCCTTGTCCGGCTGGGCAAGGTAGTGCTTGTATATGATACCCAGATTGAAATGGGCATGAAAATTCTGCGGTTCAAGGGTCAACATTTGTTCAAAGAGTCCCGCCGCGTCCGCGTATTTCTCCAGTTCGAACAGGCAGAATCCTTTCTGGTTCAGGGCCATGACATCATTCGCGTCCTTCTTCAGGACCATGTCCCAAAAAGAAATGGCCTTGTCCCAAGCCTGCATGTCCATGAACGACATGCCCAGAGCGCGCATGGCTTCGACATCATCGGGATTCTCCTGCAGCTTTTTCATCATGGCGGTGACCCCGGCCATGTCTCCCATCTTATCCATGCCTTCGCCACCGGGCATCTCCTGGCGTTCTTCCTGCTGGACAAGGGAAGGGTTCTCAACCCGGAAAACCACCGCGGCAAAAACCATGACCGCCAGACAAGCCAACAGAAAAAACACCACCCGACGGCGGGCGACATGGGGAAAAGCGTTATTCGTCTCCATCGAGAATCTCCAGTTGCCGTACGCGGCGTTCCAAAACACTGTGCTGCCTGGCCAGGAACAGGACGTATCCGCCCACTCCGAGCCAGATGCACACATTGGCGATAAAAAGGTAATTCATGCCTATCCCCTTATTGCAAGGTCTTTTCCTGAATTCTGACCAGGGCCGACTCGACCCGGCGCTTCAGTCCCGCCCCGTGATAACGGGCAAGGACCAGTGTTCCGAATAAAGCTCCCCAGGCCAGGACATTGATCCACACCGCTGTCCACATCTCCGGCTCCAGCCCCCCGCTTTTGGAGGCGAGCACGGCCGGATGGATGGAACGCCACATCCGGGCGGACAAGAACACCAGCGGCACGTCCAAAAAAGCCACGATCCCAAGCACGGCGCGCACGCGAGCGCCCTTGGCCCCGCCCATATCGGAGGAGCGAAGGACCAGATACCCGGCGTACACGAACCACATGACCAGCGTGGTGGACAGACGCGGATCCCACGTCCACCATGTGTTCCAGGCTGCCCGGCCCCAGATGGATCCGCTGATCAGCGCCAGTCCGCTGAAAAGAACACCGATTTCGGCCAGAACTCCGGCCAGGACGTCCCAGTGTTCGCGCCCCGTCCACAGCACCATCGCGCTGGCCACACACACCCCGAAGAATGCGACAAAAGACCACCATGCCAGGGGCAAATGAAAGTAGAAAACCTTCTGCACCACGCCCATGGTCATTTCTTCCGGAGCATGGAACCAGATCGCATATTGCCCCACAACCATGAGCACCATGGTTGCGCCAGCAAGAATCATGAGCATTTTTGGATAGATGCGAAACATGCCAGTCCCTTTATTCTCCCCTAAACACATGGGGGAACAGAAAAAGTGCCGCGCCCGCAAAAACTGCGTCAAACGCCAAAATGAGTCCGAACCAATCCCCGACAGCGGCCAGGGACGCGCCCTGCATGAACCCGACGCCAATGCGGATACCGCCCAGCAGTAGAGGAATCTGCAGCGGAAAGACGATGATGGTCAGCAGTGCGTCCTTTGCCCCCTGCCCGTGCCCCATGGCGCCGATCAGTCCGCCGAGGATGCACAAGCCAAGGTCCACGGCCAGAACCATAAGCGGCATGAGGCTCGCGTTCCCCCCCGGGTCAAGGCCAAGAAACACGAAGGCCGCCGGAAAAAAGAAAATCTGGCACAGAAGCAGAAGGACCAGGCCGGCCAGCGTCTTGCCCAGCCACAACCCCTGCACCGGCAAGGGAGAAAGAAGCAGGGCCGTAGCCGTGTCATTCTCCTCCTCGAAGCGGAAAAGCAGGGAAAAAATCAGAACCACCCCGAAAGAACTGCACAGCCAGAAAATGGCCATGGCCTGCTGGGGTGAGAATCGCACGCCCGGCGCGGCCGAAAGGCTGAAGATGAAGACGAGGAGCAGTCCGAGCAGAACGGCCTGCACCGGTCCCTGCCCGCCCGCGAAGGCCAGCCGCAGATCCTTGCGCGCGATGGCGAGGCTGGACGCGATCACAAGCCCTCCGGGGAAAATTCCCGCGCCGGGCCGAAATAGGACATGGAGCGCCCGCCCAACCGCAAGACCGTGTCGGCCCGGCCCAGATCCCGATCCAGGTCGTGTGAGATCCAGACGATTCCGGCCCCCCTGGCCCTGGCCGCCTCGAGCTCGTTGTGGAGCAGTGCCTGGGACGCCGTGTCCAGCCCGGTGGACGGTTCATCCAGAAACAGGAGCTGCGGCTCCACCAGGAGTACCCGGGCCAGGGACAGGCGCTGGGCCATGCCCCGGGAAAAGGTGCCCGCGGACTCCAATGCGAATCCCTTCAGCCCGACCCGGTCCAGCAGACCGAGCATCGCGGCGTCGTCCAGGCCCCGCCCGTAGACGCTGTTCCAGAATTCAAGATTGCCCAGGGCCGAGAGGGCCGGATAGACAAAGGTCTGGTGCCCCATGAAGGCCATGGCCCGATCCGGAACCCTGCGCTCCACGGACCCTCCGCGCGGCGCGATCAGTCCGGCCATTATCTTTAATAGCGTGGACTTGCCCGCGCCGTTGGGACCGGCCACGAGCATGATGCTCGCCGGTTCAAGGGAGCAGGAGACCCCCTTGAAGATCAGCCGGGAACCAAAAAAATGGCTGACCGAGCGTAGGCAAAGCAGGGAGCCGGTCATCATCGGCGTTCGATCTTTCTCCAGCACAAAAAGGCGACCAGACAGGACAGGGTGCCGCCGATCCAGATCCAGTTGACCAGCGGATTGATGCTCACTTTCAGGCTGACCGCCCCGGCTTCGTCAAAGCCCAGCAGTGTGGCGTACACTTCCTCGCCCAGGGAGGGGATGACCGACACCTCGGCGAAAGTCGACTGTTCGAAATTGCGGTACAACCGTTTCTGCGGGGTGAGCGGACCCACAATCGCGCCGTCCCGGGTCACCGTCAGGGACGCCTCGTGCATGTCCATGGCCGGATTGTCATGATCGTGGCGCAGATCATTGTATGTCACCTCATAGGCACCGACGGTCATGGACTGCCCTTTGCTGAGCACA
>CAXNFJ010000013.1:0-13845 GCA_964201165.1 Desulfomicrobium sp. | reverse complement strand
GAACGTTGCTTGGCTCCCGAAATTTGAAGCGGTGCTGGCATTTTGGACAGGTGGCCATGACCGCTTTGGGCGGCAGGGTCGCCTCGTTGACAGTGCGTCCGAATCCGCACTTGGGACAGATGATATTCATGGTAAATGCATTCTCCTCTTGCGAGAAGGCTGATACCTGCTCTTGGTTCGATTAGCAACCGCAGCGGGGTTTGCCACCAAGGAAGAGGTCATCGAAAAGATGCACGAAAAAGGCGACAATGAGGACGCCGCTGTAATCCATTGGGCTGTCAGTGTCGAATTCGCGCAGCATATGATCCGTGCATTCCGGCCGGAAATATCCTTTGTCGCGGACGGTTTGGGCCGAGAGGACGTCGCCGATCATGGTTCTGAATCTCCGCACGAACCATTTGCTCGGAGGGGCCAGGGGCTGTTTGCGGCGCTGGCAGATGGCAGGGGGCAGGAAGGTGCGAAAGCTTTTCTTGAGCAGGTGTTTTTCATTGAGGCCGCGCATTTTATAATGGCTGGGCAGGGAAAAAACGTATTCCACCAGCCGGTGGTCCATGAAGGGCGAGCGCAGTTCCACGGAGTTGGCCATGCTCATGGTGTCGGCCAGGGCCAGGGTCAGGTTGGGCAGACGCATCTTGCTCTCCAGATACAGGGCCTGATCCATGAGGCTGCGATTGCCCGGAACTACAGGCAATTCGCCCTCGCGCTGCGCGACTTGTGGCGCGAGGCGCTCCATGAAGGAATCGGACAGGAGCTGGCTTTTGAGCTGAAAAGCCTGGAATCTGTAAGGCAGGGCCGGGTGGGTGACGGGATATCCCTTGAGCATTTGATACTGCAGCATGGCTTGCTGCGGTGAGGAAAGGCCGGGAAAGACCCTGCGCAGCAGATTGGCGCGCCCCAGGCTCTCATTTCTGCCGATAAAAGTCATGAGTTTCAGGAGTTTGAAGTAATCGTATCCGCCCAGGATTTCGTCGGCCCCGTCCCCCGAGAGGACCACCTTGAAGCCCATGTTCCGGATTTGCCTGGACAGCAGATACAGAGGCAGGTTCAAAAGCGTGACCAGCGGGGTTTCCAGGTGCCAGATCAGTTTTTCAATTTCCTCTTCCGCGATGGAGCACAGAAATTCATGGTGGGTGGTGCCGAACGAACTGGACACCATGCGCGCGAAATGACGTTCATCGTAGCCCGCGTCATCGAAGGTGATGGACAGAGTATGGACCGGGGCATTGGCCAGATGCGCATACAGACCGGTCACGCTGCTGGAGTCGATGCCTCCGCTTAAATACGAGGCCACGGGGACATCGGCCACCAGTCGGTCACGCACCGCTTCCGCCAGATGATGGCGCAGGCCCTCGGCGGCGTCGTCCTCGGACACCGTGGAAACGGGACGGTCCATGGGGATGTCCCAGTAGGTTGATTCGCGTTGCCCCCCGCTGTCCGCATGCAGGACGCTTGCTGGCAAGACCTGCCTGATGCCGTGCAGAAAGGTCTCCGGCGCGAGATTGAAGCCGTAGTCCAGCAGACGGTCCATGGCCAGGACGTTCATGCTGCGGTGGATGCCGGGGAACTGGAAAATGGATTTGATCTCGGAGGCGAAAATCAGGGTCTTGTCCGGGAGGACCGTGTAAAAAAGAGGCTTTTTGCCCATGCGGTCCCGGGCCAGGAACAAGGCGCTCTCACGCGGGTTCCAGATCGCGAAGGCGAACATGCCGACCAGACGGCGCAGGCATGTATCACCCCAGTGCAGGTAGGCGGCGAGCAGGACCTCGGAATCCGAATGGGTGCGGAAGGCATGGCCGAGGCTGGCGAGCTCGGCTCGCAGCAACCGGTAATTGTAAATTTCGCCGTTGAAGACCAGGACCATGCCGGACGGTTCATGGATCACCGGCTGGTTGCCGCCGGGCAGGTCGATGATGGAGAGTCGCCTGGAGGCCAGGGCGCAACGGTGGTCCTGATATAAACCCTGATGGTCCGGGCCGCGATGGGCCAAGGCCCCGGCCATGGACGCAAGGACGGGGCTGTCTGGACCTATCCCGTCCGGGTTGAAGAAACCGGCAATGCCGCACATGCAAGATGTCCCTGTTATGGTGATGTCCCATGGACAAATGCAGAATGCGTGCCTTAATGACTCAAAATGTCGAACATCAGGAAGAGATGTTATCTGGCGTAATAGGCGGCTGCCCTGGGCGGCGCCGGGTGGGGCTGGGTCTTGATGATTTCCGCGAAAGCGGAGCGTAACGAGGACAAAATCCCGACCACCTCGTCGATGAGCTTGGTGTCCATCTTCAAATTGCCCATGAGTAGACGAGAATTGCAATACATGTAGAGCTTGTGCAAATTCTGGGAAATCTCCCCACCCTTTTCCGCATTCAGGGAGCCGTCGAGTTCGGCGATGATGTCCAGGGCCTGAGAGATGAGGATTCCTTTTTGGGCATAATGCTTTGCGTTGATTTCTTCCTTGGCTTGTTCCAAAAAAGTGATGGCTCCGTCATAGAGCATGACCACGATATGTCCGGGCGTCGTGGTGGTGACTTGGGTCTGCATATAGGCGTTGGCAGCTCTCTGCACTGTGAATCTCCTATGATGATGACAAACTGTCGATTTGTGAGCTGAGTTGGGTGGCGATGTTGTCGTAGGTTCCGAGAACGGCTTCCAGATTGGCGAAACGCAGTCGCAAGGTCCGCTCAAGGAGCGTGAGTCGTCGTTCTTCGTACGCGATCTTGTCGTCGATGGAATCCATGATGTCCTGATAATTGTCTTTCAGGATTTCAAGGGTGCCGGTCGTTGGATCGGTCAATTTTTTGATCTCTTGCGAGAGTTCCTCTGCTTTTCCGGACTTGATCTGAACGTTTCCGGAATAGGAGCCCGCCTCCAGATTGATGATTTCAAGAGCCAGACCGCGTGCAGCGTTCGCGTCTCCGACAGCCACGATTTTATTTCCGTCAATATTGGCGGGATATCCGTTGATCGTCGCCGTGGTGATTTTTCCGTCGGCGCCCACGCTGTAGGACACCGCGAAATCACCGGCACCGGTGGTGCCTTTGAGATAGGAGTCGAATTTGAAATTCGTGGATTCAACAGCGACGCCGTCAACAATTTCCTTGGTTGACGGGTAATAGTCCGCGCTGAAAAGACGGGCCACGGCATCGGGGCTCGTGCTCAGGGCCGCGGAAAATGCACTTTTGTCAAAAGTCATCAGGCCGAAGGTTGGAGACCCCTGGGTGGAGTCCGTGGTGATCCCCACGCTGCCCAGGGATGTGACGGCATCCATGTCGTAATCAAAGCCGACGCCCTTTTGCGCAAGGATGTTTTTCAGTTTTTGCTGAATCATCTGCAGCCCGTAGTTGCCGGTCAAGATAGATCCGGACACATCCGAGCCGACGGTCGTGACCTGGGTTTGCGCCTTGATCTCTTCCAGCACGTTGTTCACCGCATCAACAAAGGTTTGCACCTTCGCGGTGACGGATTCGGAGTCCAGACTGGAGGTCAGGGTCGTGCTGCCCGTGCTGGCCAGACTCATGGTCAGGCCTGAGATCACATCGGAAATGGAGTTGGTGGACCGTTCGATGTAACCGTCGGTGGCACCCTGAATCTGGGTGAAACTTGTCGCTTGCAGGGCTGCCGCTGTGGTCCCGGGAGCATTGATGATCGAAATTTGCTTGTCCGATCCCGCCGCGCCGCTCAAGGTCAGTTCAACATTTCCGGAAACATCGGCGACAGAGGCCATGGTGAATCCGACCGCGGTGTTGATTTTGGACGCCAGATCGGCATAGGTGTCCGACGCGGCGATGTTCACGGAATGCAGGCTGCCGTCATACGCGAATTTGAAGGTGCCTGCGTTTGCGGAAATCGGGTTCGAGCTCAAAGCGCCTGTCACGGTCGCTTTGAGGATGTCTGCCGTCTTTGTGGCCGGAAGGTTCGGAAATCCGTCCACCTGCAGCTGCGCATTGCCGGCGTTCTGGGTTTGAATAAATTTGTTTTGCGCAAAATTTGTCAGTAAACCAGCGGAGGTCGAACCTTCATCGACAAGGACGTCGTTGCCTGCGCCCAGATCCATGCCTCGAATTTGCAGCCGATATCCGCTGCCGTCGTTGATCACGCTGGCCCGCACATAATTGCGGTTGTCAGGGTCGGCATTGATGAGGCTGGCGAACTGGGACAAACTCGTGGTGCTGGTGACATCGACGGACACCTGATGCGTGCCGGCGGAAAAAACGAATGTTCCGCTGGAACCGCCACTGACGATAACATCCGGAGAGGAAAAAATTACCGATCCCATGTGCAGGTCGTTGGTGGCCAGGGAAACCACGTTCACCTGGTGGGAACTTTCTTCCGCCTCGCTGCCGGCCGTGGCGGCCAACACCGTTGAGTTGGACGAGGCGACCTGCTTGGACAGGAATTCGTCCGGTGTGTTCATGGTGTCCAGGGTGGTCTTCAACGAGAGCATGGCCGCAGAGAGCGAGTCGAAGCTTTCGCTTTTGCTTTCCCATTCCGAACGCCAGCTCTCGAGCCGGTTGGTCCGGGTTTTTTCGACTTCGATGAGTTTGTCGATCAAGGAGTCGAAGTCGGTCCCGGAGCCAAGCCCCGTGAAACGGATTGCTCCGGAGACAAGTGAAGTAGTCAGGTCATCAGCCATGGCGGCCCTCGGGTGCGGTGGATTGAACGATACTCAGATCGTATCGAGCAAGCCTAGTGCCAAGTTAACGCTTTTGGGCAAAAAGGCCGGGCCGCTTGCGCGACCCGGCCGGGAATCAGGTTTTAGGTTGCGATCATTATCCCTGCAAGAGCTGCAGAGCCATTTGTGGCAGTTGGTTGGCCTGGGAGAGCATGGCCACGGCGCTCTGGGTCAGGATCTGGTTGCGGACGAAGTTGGTCATTTCCGTGGCCACGTCCACATCGGAGATCCGGGATTCCGCCGCCTGCAGGTTCTCGGACTGGATCTGCAGATTGGTGATGGTGTTTTCCAAGCGGTTCTGCATGGCGCCGAGGTTGGCGCGAATATTGTCCTTGGAAGTGATGGCCGAGTTCAATGCGTCCAGAGCCTCCTGGGCGCCCTGCTGGGTTGAGATGCTGTGGCCGGCGCCGGCGACATTGCCGGTTCCGTTTGATCTTGCGGTGTCGGCACTGCTGCCCACACCCAAGGCCGAAGCTGTCGCATTGCCGATGGCGATGTAGTAGTAATCTTCAGCGCTGTCGTTGCCTGTGCCGAAATGGACCTTGAGCGCGCCGCTTGGAGTCATCGCGTTAGCGGTTCGACCGTCTGTGTGTGAAGTTGCCCAGGTGGAGACTCCGCCGGAAGCGGAAAGGTTTCCGTTCAGCAGGTAAATTCCGTTGAAGTCCGTGGCATTGGCGATTCGGGTGATTTCCGAGGCCATCTGCTGGTACTCCGAGTCGATGATCAGGCGCTGATCCGACGTGTAGGTGCCGGTGGCGGCCTGTTCGGCCAGTTCCTTCATGCGGATCAACTTTTCGTCGATGACGCCCAGGGCCCCGTCCGCGGTCTGGATCATGGAAATGGCGTCATTGGCGTTGCGCACACCCTGGTTCAGGGACGCGATGTCCGAGCGCATGAGTTCGCGAATGGCGAGGCCCGCCGCGTCGTCGGCCGCGGTGGTGATGCGCAGGCCCGAAGACAGTCGGCTCACCGACGTCGACAAGCTGCTGTACGCGCCTGCCAGGTTGCGGTTCGCGTTCATGGCCATCAGGTTGTGGTTGATTACGAGTGACATAAAAATTCCTCCTTGAAAGATTAGCGGCTTCCTTGCCTTGGATCATGGCAGCGCGAGGGCTGCTTCTTAACTCTTGATGAGTTAATCGGCAGGCCGGGAATTATCTTTAGAGGAAATTTGTCCAACATGCGTTGTCGGACAGAATTATTCGAAATCGTGGATATGCTTGCGCGCGTCTTTGGCCTGGATGCCACGGGAGTGAGCGATGGCGTCCAAATTTTCCTCGGCGTCGGATTTGCGCAGATAGAGCGGGGTGGGGGCTTGTGTGGAATATGTTGCGTCGCACGCCGCCGCGAGCAGGGTCGTGGCCATGGGTGCGTCGAAACCGGGAGAAAGGAGCGTGCTGCCCGGCAGTTCACGCAGTTCAGGATTCTTGCGCACGCCGCTGCCCAGAAGGGTCAGGCCCCTTGGCCGTGAGGCGAGCAGGCTGAGCGCATCGGCCACGGGCAGCGGACGAATGGGCTCCACAGGCCTGCCTTCGGCAAAACCCTGGATGTAGACCTGGGCCTTGCGGGCATACGTCAGCACCCACACTTCCCCATGGGCGAGGGGTGCGGCCTGTGCGGCCAAAAGCTCCAGATAAACAAGGCCGGCCATAGGGATGGTAAAAGGGCGGGCCAGACCGTACATGGCCGCATGTGCGATGCGCAGGCCCGTGAAGGACCCCGGTCCGCGCACGCAGGCGATGCCAGCCAAGTCCTTGACACACAGTCCGTGCACCCGCAGGGCGCGCTCGATGGCCGTGGGCAGATGGCGGATCGATTGTCCGGGACAGAGAATCTCTTCGCTGAACATGAGCCCCTGGCTTGTGCCGAGAACGACTTGAATGCGTTCCTCGGCGCAGTTCAGCGCGAGATAAGGGCTACCGGAAATGACGCAGGATATCATTGAATGTCGCCATGACCATGAGCATCAGGAGCAGCATCATGCCTATTTTCAGGGCCGCTTGCTGCACCCGCGGACTCAAGGGTTTGCCGGTGATGGTTTCGAGGAAGAAGAAAAGGATATGCCCGCCATCCAGGACGGGAATGGGCAGCAGATTTAAAATTCCCAGATTGATGCTGATCAGGGCGGTCAAAGCCAGAAGATTGGCCAGACCGGTCTGTGCTTCCTTGTGGATCATTTCGGTGATGAGGATCACCCCGCCCATGTCTGTCCAGGGAATGACTCGCTCAACCAGTTTGACGATACCCATGAGCATGAGCCCGCTGACGTCCCAAATTTGTCGAGCGCCCTGCACTGCGGCTCCGAAAAAACTTAAATTCCGGGTGGAGAATTCTCCCTTGGGCGCGATGCCAAGCATGGGGACAATCTTTATTTCACCGAAGAGATTGCGTTTTTCCTGCAGTCTAGGTGTGATGCGCAGAGAAGAGAGTTCCTTGTCCCTCATCACGGTCACCACCATGGGGTTGCCCTGGTTGGCCTCGATCCGTTCAACCAGATCCTCCCAAACTTCAATCTGCTGTCCGTCGATCTCGACAATCAGATCGCCCGGAGCGAGCCCGGCTTCCTCGGCCGCGCTGGAGTTGGTCACTTGGCCGATGACCGGCAGTATTTCCTGCGCGCCCATGGTGTAGGCCAATCCCCAAAAAATGAGCCAAGCCAGGAGGAAATTGAAAACAGGTCCGGCCAGCACGACCAGCATGCGTTGCCAGGGCGGGCGTCGGGAAAAGGATTCCGCGGCGGTGAACCCTTCCGGGAGCTCGGCATCGGGCGATTCTCCGACGAGCTGCACATAGCCGCCCAAGGGGAAGGCGCAGACCCGGTAATCGGTCTTGCCTTTGGTGATGCCGAACAGCCGGGTGCCAAACCCCAGGGAAAAAACGCTCACGCCCATGCCCATGCCGCGGGCCATGACAAAATGCCCGAGTTCATGGAAAAAAATCAGTCCGCCCAGGACAAGCACCACTGCCAGGATACTGGTTAGCATTCGCCGTTTCCTATGGCCTCTTCGGACCGTGTTCGTGTTTGTGCATCAAGATCCAAGATGTCGTCCACATTGTGTATTGAGGTCAAGGAGTGCTTACGCAGCATATGTTCAATGAGCCGGGCGATGCCCGGAAAAGTGATTCGTCCGTCCAGAAAGGCCTGGACCGCGATTTCGTTGGCGGCGTTCAACACCACCGGATGGCTTGGACCGGCGGCAAGGGCCGCGCGAGCCAGGCCCAGGCAGGGGAAGCGCACCAGATCCGGAGCTTCGAAAGTCAGGGTGCCGACCTTGGCCAGGTCCAGCCGCTCAAGTCCTATATGCAGCCGCTTGGGGTACCCGAGGCAATAGCCGATGGGAATCTCCATGTCCGGCATGCCCAGATGGGCGAGCTGTGAGCCGTCCTCATATTCGACCAGGGAGTGGACGATGGATTGGGGATGAACCACCACGTCCACCTCGGCCAAAGACGCGCCGTACAGATGCACGGCTTCGATGACCTCCAAGCCTTTGTTCATCATCGTCGCGGAGTCGATGGAAATTTTTGCGCCCATGGACCAATTGGGATGCTTCAGGGCCTGGGCCGGGGTGACGGCCTGTATTTCCTCGACGTTTTTGGTGCGAAAGGGGCCGCCGGACGCGGTCAGGATCAGGCGTGAAACCTGCTGGCCGCCATGTCCTATAAAAGCCTGAAACAGGGCGTTGTGCTCCGAGTCCACTGGGAGAATCACGGCTCCGCTGGTCAGGCAGGCCTGACGAAAGAGGTCTCCGGCCAGGACCAGGGCTTCCTTGTTGGCCAGACAGAGCACTTTTCCGGCCTGGGCGGCGGCCAGGGCCGGGACCAGTCCGGCCGCGCCGACCTGGGCCGCCAGGATCAGGTCGGCTTCGGAGAGGGTGGCCAGGGCCGTGTACCCCTCCTGGCCGACGAAAATTCGAGGGCTGTATCCGGCCGGGAGCAGGCTGCGCAGTTCCCGGGCTTTTTCTTCGGAAAGAACGCCCAAGTTGTCCGGTCGAAAAATCTCGGCTTGCCGGGCCAGCAGGCCCATGTTCCGAGCTCCGGCCAGGGCGACGACCCGCAGGGCCTCCCGGTTCTTGGCCACGACCTTGAGCGCGCTGGTCCCGATGGAGCCCGTGCTGCCCAGAATGGTCAGATTGCGCCCGCCTGGACGGTCAAAAACGGGAGATTCAAGGGCGGATATGTATTTCATGGCGCCATGCTACGTGAAAAAAGGGAAAAGAGCAGCGAGTCCGCAGTAGAGCGGCAGGGTAAAAAGCAGGCTGTCGATCCGGTCCAGGATGCCGCCATGGCCGGGCAAAATCTTCCCGGAATCCTTGACTCCGCGCCAACGCTTCAACGCGGATTCGAAAAAATCCCCCAGCTGCGCGACGATGTTCAAGGCGGCGCCAAGCAGGAGGTACCCTGTCCAGTGCGCTGTCCCGAACAGGAGACCGACCACGGTGCAGACGAGGATGCTTGATCCTAGGCCGCCCAGGCTCCCCGCCCAGGTTTTTTTCGGGCTGATGGAAGGCCAGATCTTGGGCCCCCCGAGCAGGTTGCCCGCATAATATGCTCCGGTGTCCGCGGCGAAGGTGGTCAGCAGGACCAACGCGATTTCCGGGGCGGACAAGGATCGGAACAGGCGTAGAATGAAGGGCAGATAAAGAAGTCCGAAGAGAAGGATCTGACTGTCGTGAAAGGCGTCCGGAGATTTTTCCCGGTCATGGGAAGCCAGAAAACTGACCGCCATGGCCAGCAGCGCCAGACAGACAAGGGCCGCGGCGGACCAGCTCAAGGGTGCCCAGATCATGCCCAGGGCGAGCAGCAGTCCTCCGGTTTTCCAGGAAAGTTTTTCCCTTCCCGGCCAGAACATGGCGTAAAATTCAATGAGCCCAAGTCCTGCCACGACGGTGATGGCCAGACTCAGGACCGGATCCCCGCTGAAGATGGCCCAGCCAAGCAGAGGGAGCAGGAGCAGGGAGGTCAGCACACGCTGAAAATGAGGATTGCTCATGCGGGGTCTTCTCCAGTGGCCCCGAAGCGGCGCTGGCGGGACGCATATTCGTCCAGCGCCGCATGCAGCTCGGGAGTGTGAAAGTCGGGCCAGGGCACTTCGGTGAAATACAACTCACTGTAGGCGCTTTGAAACAAAAGATAGTTGCTGAGCCGCAATTCGCCGCTGGTGCGCAGGATTAGGTCCGGGTCGGGCATGCTTGCGGTATAGAGATGCGCCGCGAACATGTCCTCGGTCAGGTCTCCTGGTTTGATCTGCTGCTGCAACAGAGACTCGCAGGCGCGCAGAATTTCATGCCGGCCCGAATAATTGAGGGCCAGGTTCAGGTTCATGGCCGTACAATCCCTGGTCTTGTCCATGGCGTGGCGCAGCACTTGCCGGGTTGGCAGGGGCAAGCCTTCCAGGTCCCCAAGCACGTTCAGCCGGATGGACTGCTCCAGCAGGGACGGCAATTCCTCGCTCAGAAAATCCTTGAGCAGGTTGAACAGGAAACCGACCTCCTGCTTGGGCCGGGACCAGTTCTCTTTGGAAAAGGTGTAGAGGGTCAGATAGGGGATGCCCAGTTTGCGGCATTCCCGAACGATTTCGCGGGCGGTTTCAGTGCCGGCCTTGTGGCCGGCACTGCGGTCCAAACCTCTGGCGCGGGCCCAGCGACCGTTGCCGTCCATGATGATAGCGAGATGAGTGAGCGGTGGCATGGACAGCTTCTAGATCTCCATGATTTCCTTTTCTTTCTCGACCAGGACCGCATCCGCCTTTTTTACGAAATTGTCCGTGGTCTTCTGCACGTCATCCTGGGCCTTGTGCAGATCGTCCTCGCTGATTTCCTTGGCGGTATGCAGTTTCTTCAGCGCCTCGTTGACGTCCCGGCGCACGTTGCGGATGGCCACTTTGGCCTCTTCCGTATATTTTTTGGCCATCTTGACCAAGTCCTTGCGGCGCTCCTCGGTCAAAACCGGAATATTGATGCGGATGGCCCGGCCGTCATTGATGGGAGTCAGGCCGAGGTCCGATTTCATGATGGCCTTCTCGATGCTGTTGAAGGCGTTGCGATCCCAGGGGGAGATGGAAATGGTCCGGCTATCGGGGATGGACACGGAGGCGACCTGGTTGAGTGGGGTCGGGGTGCCGTAGTAATCGACCCGGATGCTGTCCACCAGGGCCGTGGAAGCCCGGCCGGTGCGCAGCTTTCCGAAATCCTTTTCCAGACTGTCGATGCTTTTCTGCATCCTGTTCTTGCAATCCTGTACGTGCTTATCCATGTCATTCTCCTTGAACGATCGTTCCGACATCCTCGCCCCTGACCACCCGCTGGATGTTGCCGGGCACGAAGAGATTGAAGACCCCGATGGGGAGTTTGTTGTCCATGCAAAGGGAAATGGCTGCGGAATCCATGACCCGGAGCCGCCGCTGCAGCACCTCGATATAGGTCAGTTTTTTGAACATGACCGCATCCTCATGCTTTTCCGGGTCCTTGTCGTAGACGCCGTTGACCCGGGTGGCCTTTAAGATGGCCTCGCATTTGAGTTCCATGGCCCGGAGCGCTGCTGCGGTGTCCGTGGTGAAATAGGGAATGCCCGTGCCGGCGGCGCAGATGACCACGCGTCCCTTTTCGAGATGACGGATGGCCCGGCGCCGGATGTAGGGCTCGGCCACTTCTTTCATGTCGATGGCGGTCATGACGCGGGTCGTGATGCCCAGTTTTTCCAGGGCGTCCTGCACGGCCAGGGCGTTCATGACCGTGGCCAGCATGCCCATGTAGTCGGCCGAGGCCCGGTCCATGCCCTTGGAGGAGACCGAAATGCCGCGAAAGATGTTGCCGCCGCCGATGACCAGGCTGAGCTGGACGCCCATGGAGGCCGCTTCGGCCAGTTCACGGCAGATGGACTGGATAGTCTGGGGTTCGATGCCGAAACCCTGCTCTCCGGCCAGGGCTTCCCCGCTCAACTTGAGCATGACTCTGCCGTATCGGAGTTTCTCCATTGATCAATACCTCACGGTAAACGGTGAACGAAAAGGAGGCCGGGATGCCCAGCCTCCTTCTTCGGATGAGTGTATATCCATTTCGTGTAGACGCTGCAACAGGAGGCTTTGGGCCGTGCGGCGCGGTGACTGCAAGGGAAGTGCGGGCCAAAAAAAAGGGCCTTGCGGCCCTTTTTTTATGCGCCAATCGCGAACCGGAAAAACCGTGCGATGTCGGCGTTTTTCCCAAGAAGATCCTTGATGGTCTTCTTGTCGTCCTTGATGAAGACCTGCTCGCGCAGGCAAACTTCCTGGAAGTACTTGCGGATGCGGCCTTCGACGATCTTCTCGGCGATCTGGGCGGGCTTGCCTTCTTCCATGGCCTGGTTCAGGAATATTTCCTTTTCCTGGGCCAGGGTCTCGGCCGGGATCTGGTCAGGGGTCACGCAGACGGGATTGGCGGCCGCGATCTGCATGGCGATGTCCTTGGCCATTTCGGGAGTTGCCGCGCCGGTCAGTTCGACCAACACGCCCAACTTCTTGGTGGAATGGACATAGGTGCCGATGGCGCCTTCACCGGAGAGGGACACGAAGGCCAGTCGTCCGACCTGCATGTTCTCGCCGATCTTGCCGATCAGTCCGGTCAGGTCCGAGGCTTCGGCAGGCAGCGCGTCCAGGTCGGAAGTCTTCTTTTCCAAGGCAAGCTTGGCGAGGCCTTCGGCCAGGGCAATGAATTCCTCGTTCTTGGCCACGAAGTCGGTCTCGCACTTGAGTTCGCTCATGGCCGCGGACTTGCCGTCAGCAGCGACGACTACGGTGATCAAGCCTTCGGACGTGGCCCGACCGGCTTTCTTGGCGGCTTTGGAGAGGCCCTTCTCGCGCAGCCAGGCAATGGCTTTTTCTTCATCGCCATCGCATTCGGCCAACGCCTTCTTGCAATCCATCATGCCTACGCCGGTGCGTTCGCGCAGGTCTTTAACCATTGCTGCGGTGATGCTCATCTTAATATACCCCTTCGTCCGTATCTTCGGATTCAGTCTCTGCGGTGATGACCGGGAGTTCGACTTCCGGCATCTTGCTGCTCTTGGTTTCGGGAGCGGTGTCCTTGGTGCTGGCCATTCCTTCCATGCAGGCATCGGCCATGGCGGCGGCAAAGAGCTTGATGGCGCGGATGGCGTCGTCATTGCCCGGAATGATATAGTCGATCAGGTCGGGATCGCAGTTGGTGTCGACCACGGCCACGATCGGGATGCCCAGCTTGCGGCATTCCTTGACGGCGATTTCTTCGCGATGCGGATCGATGATGAAAGCCACCGCTGGCGGTTCTTCCATGTCCTTGATGCCGCCCAGGGTCAGGTTCAGCTTGGTCACTTCGCGTTCCATGCGCACGATTTCCTTTTTCAGGAAGCGGTTCACGGAGCCGTCTTCGAACATGGTCTCCAGCTTTTTGAGCCGGGTGATGCTGGTGCGGATGGTCTGATAGTTGGTCAGGGTGCCACCCAGCCAGCGGTTGGTGACATGATACATGCCGCAGCGTTCGGCTTCGGACTTGATCACGTCCTGGGCCTGGCGCTTGGTGCCGACAAAGATGACCTTGCCGCCACGGGCCACGGTTTCGGCCATGAAGTCATGAGCCTTGCGATACAGCTTCACGGTCTGCTGCAGATCGATGATGTGAATGCCCTTGCGTGCGCCGAAAATGAACGGGCGCATCTTGGGGTTCCAACGGCGGGTCTGGTGACCGAAGTGCACTCCGGTTTCCAGCATCTGCTTCATACTGACATAAGGCATGGTACGTCTCCTTGGTTTTATTCCTCCGCCCGCATGAGCCCGGATGGGCCAAACCATAAGCGCGGGCGTGTGGAGTGTTTGAGAACTGCAGTCCGTACGCGAGAGATTTGTCCTTGGCAAGAAAAAATTAGACCCGGGCAATAAGTGGAATGACGATGGGGTCGCGCTCCAGCACCTTGCGGAAAAAGCGGCGCAGGGCAGAGCGGATCTTTTCTTCGAGCTTGTAGGCTTCGCCGCCCGGATTGCCTTCCATGACATCGAGAATGATGTATTTGGCATCTTCCAGGATATGGGAAAAGTGCTGCTCGAAGATGAAACCCTTGGACTGGATGCTCGGACCGAAGACGATGGTCCCGAATTCGTCCTGGACCAGAAGCACGACGACCAGTCCTTCGCCGCCCAGGATCTGGCGTTCCTTGAGCACGCT
>CAXNFJ010000012.1:0-14143 GCA_964201165.1 Desulfomicrobium sp. | reverse complement strand
GACCGCAGCCTGCATTTCGAGGTCGTGGCTTCGCCCATGTTCGACGACAAGGGACAAGTGCGCACAGTGCTTGTCTCCAAGCGCGACGTGACCATGGAAAAGGAATACCAAGCCAAATATTATCAGGCCGAAAAAATGGCCACCATCGGCCTCTTGGCTGCGGGCGTGGCCCACGAGATCAACAACCCCCTGGCCGCCATCAGCGGTTTTTCCGAGGCATTGAAGCGCCGCATCCCCCATCTGGGGACCCTGCTGAACAGGGAAACGGATCAGACCATCCTCGAAGATTTCACGGACTACACGACCACCATCCTGGAAGAATGCAACCGCTGCCGGGACATTGTCGGCAATCTGCTCTCTTTCAGCAGCCAAAAAACATGCAAGTTCAATATGATAGATCTTAATTCCCTGGTCACGGACTCCCTCAAGATCCTGCACCATCAGATCAAGCTGCATCCGGGAATCACCCTGGTCCTGGACCTGAGTCCCGAACCAGTCACTATTCGGGGCGCCCAAGGGGAGCTCAAGCAGGTCCTCCTGAATCTGGTCTTGAATGCCATGGACGCCATTGATACAAAGGGCGTCATCACCATCCGCACCAATATGAACCGACCCGATCATGCGGCCCTCATCGTCGAGGACACGGGCCAGGGCATCGCCCCGGAAACCCTGGGCAAGCTTTTCATCCCCTTCTTCACCACCAAAACGCAGGGACACAGCATCGGCATCGGGCTGTCCATCTGCTACAATATCATCCAGCTTCACGGCGGAGAAATCCACGTCTGCAGCGATCCCGGCAAGGGTTCGATTTTCCGGGTCATGCTCCCCACCGGGTTTGCCGGAAACAATAAGGATCAGGACACATGAGCATCTTCAATTCCATTGAAATCCTCGTCGTCGATGACGAATCAAATATACGCAAGCTTTTTTCCCGGGAACTGGCTTCCCCCGGACGCACCATCCACACGGTGGGCAGCGCGGCCGAGGCTTTCGACCACCTGCACAAGCACTATTGCGACATCATCATCCTGGACATCCGTCTGCCCGACGCCAATGGACTGGAATTGATGACCAAGCTGCTTGAGACCGTACCCAACGTGGCCATCATCCTCATCACCGGCTACGCCGACGTGGACAACGCCGTGGAGGCCATGAAGAACGGGGCCTACGATTACATCACCAAACCCTTTTCCTTGGAGCGCATGGAACAGGTCATCGAAAAGGCCTACCAGCGGGTCCGTCTGCAGCGGGAAAATGAGCTCCTGCGGCACAACTCGGATCACAAGGCTACGCCCAAATTCATCGGCCATTCCCCGTCCGTGCAACAGGTGCGCTACCTGATCGAAAAGGCCGCGCCCACGGACGTGCCGGTCCTTTTGACCGGGGAGAGCGGAACGGGCAAAAACGTGGCCGCCGCCCTGCATGCCCAGAGCAAACGCGCGGACCAGCCGCTGATCATCAAGAACTGCGGCACCTTCGACAAGGAACTGCTCAGGAGCGAGCTTTTCGGATACTGCAAGGGTGCTTTCACAGGCGCGGAACGCAGCCATGACGGCCTCCTGTCCCTGGCCCACAAGGCCACGCTCTTTTTCGACGAGGTGGGCGAATTGACCCTGGAATTGCAGGGCGCGCTCCTGAGGGTGCTGGAGACCCAGCACTTCCGGCGGGTGGGCGACAAGGAGGAACGTTGCGTGGACGTGCGTTTCATCTTCGCCACCAACAAGGATCTGGAGAAGGAAGTGGCGGCGGGCCGGTTTCACGACGCCTTCTATCACCGCATCAACGTCTTCAAGATCGAGCTGCCGCCCCTGCGCGAACGCAAGGAGGACATCCCGGCCCTGGTCGAATACTTTCTCATGTCCCTGCCCAAGGACGGCCAGGAATACAAGATTTCGCCCCGGGCCATGCAGCAGCTCATGGACAACCCCTGGCCGGGCAATGTGCGCGAGCTCAAAAACATCATCGAACGCGGCATGATCCTGTCCGAAAACAACATCATCAACGTGAAAGCCCTGCCTTTCTGCCAAAAGAGCTGCCAAAATCCACGCGAAAAGGGCTTCTCCACCTTGGAAGAGCTGGAGCGCTCGCACATCAGCTTGGTCATGCATGCCGTGCAGGGCAACAAGTCACGAGCAGCCCAACTCCTGGGCATTGGGCGCAAGACCCTGTACCGCAAGCTGGAAGAATACCGGCTGACCGATGTGGGCGGCCAGGACATCGGGTTCATGAACAAATAGAGCCGGATCATTTTGACTCAAGCCCGGGCAACGCCCGGTCAGCAACACTTCCATACGGGTTGGGACAAGTGGGTTAGATCTTTGGTGTTACGCAAGCGTCCGGAGACGCCATACGGCGAGCGTAAAAAACAACACCGGCCGAGGTGGAATCCCCGGCCGGTGTCACGTCGGCAAAGACATCTGTCCCAGCTGACCAAACGAAAAACCCCGACATGAAACCGGGGTTTTCATATTTTTATAGGCAAAAGAGTGCGCTCCGCGCAGGCCCGGCTTTTCGGCGCTCATGGTCGCCCGGCCCGGACCCGCTGGAAATCACGTGAACATCAGCCCTTTTTCCCGCAGCACTTCTTGTACTTCTGGCCACTGCCACAGGGGCAGAGGTCGTTTCGACCGACCTTGGGATCAACCCGACGCACGGTGTCCAGCTTCTTGTCCGCAGGTTCGCTCCCCCCGACGTATTTCACGTCTTCCTGCTCCTCGTGCTTGAGCTCTTCCTGCTTGACCGCCTCGATGCGCAGATGTGTGAGCGCCTTCATGGTGTTTTCGCGGATGCGGAAGATGAGGTCCTCGAACAGTTCGAACCCCTCGCGCTTATATTCCTGCTTGGGATCGCGCTGGGCATAGCCGCGCAGGCCGATGCCCTCTTTCAGATAGTCCATCTGCAGCAAATGGTCCTTCCAGTTGCGATCGAGGGCATCAAGAAGGAAAAAACGCAGCACTTCCTGATACTGGTCCGGAGCCGCGGCCCGGTGCTCGTCCAGCACGGAAAAGATGGCGGCCTTGGCCGCATCCTTTTCAATGAACTTTCCGCCCGGAACCATCCGCTCCATGGCAAAGATTTCGTCAAGTTTGGACCGGATCATGCCTCGGATCTCTTCCGGAGACTCGGAGTGCCCCTTCTTGTTGTCCAGGGGTTCGTAGACATCGGCCAAGAGGTCTTCGACGAACTCTTCCACCGTAGGCTGGAGATCTTCGGCAATCATGAAATCACGACGTAGGGAGTAGATGACCTCACGCTGCTGGTTCATGACATTGTCGTAGTCGATGAGTTGTTTGCGGATCTCGAAGTTGTGCCCTTCAACCCGCTTCTGGGCATTTTCGATGGACCGGGAAATAAGCGGATTTTCGATGGTCTGCCCATCCTCAAGACCCAGCTTCTCCATGATCCCGGCGATGCGCTCAGAACCGAAGAGGCGCATGAGGGTATCGTCCAGAGCCAGATAGAAGCGTGATGAACCGGGATCGCCCTGACGGCCGGCGCGGCCGCGCAGCTGGTTGTCGATGCGCCGGCTTTCGTGACGCTCGGAGCCCAGGATGTGCAGCCCGCCCAGCTCGCGTACGCCCTCGCCGAGCACGATGTCCGTGCCTCGGCCGGCCATGTTGGTGGCGATGGTCACGCGCCCCTTTTGTCCGGCCAGGGCCACGATCTCGGCTTCCTTCTCATGATATTTGGCATTGAGCACTTCATGCGGGACGCCCTTTTTCTTGAGCAGGGACGAGATGTACTCGGACTTCTCGATGGAGGTCGTGCCCACCAGCACAGGCTGTCCTTTCGTATGCAGGGTGCGGATCTCTTCCACAATGGCGTTGAATTTCTCGGTCTGGGTTTTCAGGATCACGTCCGGAAAATCCTTGCGCACCATCATCTTGTTCGGCGGCGCGACCACGACTTCCAGCCCGTAGATCTGCTGGAATTCCACGGCCTCGGTATCCGCCGTGCCGGTCATGCCGGCGAGCTTCAGATACATGCGGAAAAAATTCTGGAAGGTGATGCTGGCCAGAGTCTGGTTTTCAGCCTCGACCTTGACCCCTTCCTTGGCTTCCAGGGCCTGATGCAGGCCGTCGCTGAACCGGCGCCCGGGCATGAGCCTGCCCGTGAACTCGTCGACGATGACCACCTGCCCGTCCTTGACGATATAGTGATCGTCCAGGGTGAAAAGATAGTGCGCACGCAGGGCCTGCAGAATGTGATGCTGCAGGGTGATGTTGGCCGGGTCGAACAGGTTGGAGACGTTCAGGATCTCTTCGCAATGGACCACGCCCTCGTCCGTGAGCACGACGGTGCGCGCCTTTTCATCAATGGTGAAGTGCTCGTCACGAACCAGTTTGGGGATGATGGCATTGACCCGCCCATACAGGGAAGTCGATTTTTCGCCGGCACCGGAGATGATGAGCGGAGTACGGGCTTCGTCGATGAGGATGGAGTCCACTTCGTCGACAATGGCGAAATTGAGCGGACGCTGCACGAGCTGGTTCTTGTAGAACTTCATGTTGTCGCGCAGGTAGTCGAAGCCGAACTCGTTGTTGGTTCCGTAGGTCACGTCCGCGCCATAGGCGGCCTGACGCTCGACATCGCTCAAACCGTGCACGATAACGCCCACGGAAAGCCCCAGAAACGAGTACAGTTGTCCCATCCAGGCCGCGTCGCGACGGGCCAGATAATCGTTGACCGTGACCACATGCACGCCCTTGCCGGACAGGGCGTTCAAGGCCACGGGCAGGGTGGCCACCAGCGTCTTGCCTTCACCGGTCTTCATTTCCGCGATCTTGCCCTGGTGCAAAATCATGCCGCCCATGAGCTGAACGTCGAAATGACGCATGCCCAGCGACCGCCAGCTTGCCTCCCGGGTCAGGGCGAAAACTTCGGGCAGCAGGGACTCCAGGTCTCTCCCGCCAGCGACTTCCTCGCGATATGCGGCCATGCGGGCCGGAAAATCCGCGTCGGAAAGGCCCTGCATCTCCTTTTCCAAGGCATTGATCTGCCCCACGGAAGGAAGCAGTGTCTTCAAATATCTGTCATTTCTGGAACCGAATATTTTCTTGGTCAAATAGCCGAACATGAATACTCCCGACGTGTTGGTCTTGGGGGATAAAAGAGTCTCTTGCCGGGGCTACAAGCTCCGGCTAAAAACCAGGTCGATGCCCGCGCTCACGCACTAGGGCAGATTTTCAGGAATGACAACAGCAAGCGAGATGCCATGAATCAGAGCGCACTGCTCATTATCGACATGCAGCACGACTTCGCCGTGCCCGGCGGAGCCTGCGAAGTCCTCGGCGCCCATGCCACTATCCCGACTATCCGCAAGGTTCTGACCCGTTTTCGAGAAATGGGCCAGCCGGTCTTTCACGTCGTGCGCGAGTACCGCGCAGACGGTTCGGACGTCGAAATTTCCCGGCAAGGGGCCTTGGCCCAGAAAAACATGGTCGTGCCCGGCACTCCGGGAGTACGCATCGTCCCCGGCCTGGAGCCGATCGAGGGCGAATACCGCATCGTCAAGCAACGTTTCAGCGCCTTCATGTACACGGAACTGGACCTGATCCTGCGCCGCAAGGGGATCACGCATCTGGCCGTGACCGGCACCCAGCTCCCTTTCTGCCTGCGCGCCACCCTCTTCGACGGCCTGAGCCTGGGCTACCACATGACCCTCTTGACCGACGGCTCGTCCTCCCGCACCCAGGACATCCATCAAGCCAACATCCGGGACATCCGGGACGTGGGCATGACCTGCATGACCGTGGATGAATACCTGCGCGGGAACAATCTGTCCGGGCTTGATAAGTAGAGGCAAAAGGCCGTCACGGAGCATCCTCCGCTCGATTTGGCCGGAGCATCCCCCCTCAGAAACGGTTCATCTCCCGCTCCGTGTCCCGATTGACCGCCTTTTGCTTCAGATCCTCGCGGCGGTCGTAGACCTTCTTGCCTTTGGCCAGGGCCAGCTCGATCTTGATCTTGCCGTCCTTGAAATAAAGTTTGGTTGGAACCAGGGTCAGACCCTTCTGTTCCATATTGGCCTTGAGCGAATTGAGTTCGCGCCTGTGCATGAGCAGCTTGCGCTCCCGGTCGGGAACATGCTGCGCATAGCCCGCGTTGGCGTAGGTGGAGATATGCACCCCGGTAAGATAGGCCTCGCCATCCGAGAGACGCACATAGCCATCCATGAAGTTGACCTTGCCCTCACGCAGGGATTTGACCTCGGAACCGGTCAACATGATACCGGCCTCGATGAACTCGAGCAGCTCGTAAAAGTGACGAGCCTTGCGGTTGGCCGCGATGATCTTGATGCCTGTGGGCTTGGCGCACATGAAAAAATCCTTGGAGTTGAAATCTAGTCGTCCACCAGGGAAGAGTAGAACATGAGTTCCTCCGGGAAACGACGAAAGATCATTTCCCGGACGAGTTTGTTGTTGCGGGCCACGGACTGGCTGGCCATGACCTGCTTTAAGAGGGCGCTGCATTCTTCCATGGACGCCTGGCGGACAATTCGCTTGATGCCCGGGATGGCCTGAGGCCCAAGGCTGATGGAATCGACCTGCATGCCCATCAGCACGGGGATGCAAAAAGGATCGGAGGCCAGCTCACCGCACAGGCAAACTTCGATTCCGGCCCGGTGAGCCGAGTCCACCACCCACTTGATGGACCGGATAATCGCCGGATGCAGGGGCTGATACAGGTAGGACACGTCCTTGTTGGTGCGGTCGATGCCAAGTGAATACTGGATAAGGTCATTAGTGCCGATACTGAAAAAGTCCACTTCCCTGGCCAGAAAATCGGCGGTGATGACGGCGCTGGGCACCTCGACCATGATGCCCATGGGCATGTCCTCGCGAAAGCAGATCCCCTCGGCCTGCATCTCGCGCTGCACCTCGCGATAAAACTTCTTTACTTCCACCAGTTCCTGCAAACCCGAAATCATGGGGAACATGATCGACACGTTGCCCAGCACACTGGCCTTCAAAATGGCCCGCAGCTGCGTCCGGAACACGTCCCTGTGCTTGAGGCAATAGCGGATGGCCCGAAGTCCAAGGGCCGGATTGGCCTCGGTCGCCCCCTGCATCCGCATCAGCTTGTCCGCGCCCACGTCCAGGGTGCGGATAACAAGTTTTTTCGGGGCCACAAGGGACGCCATATCCATGTAGATCTCGGTCAATTCATCTTCGGTGGGCATCCCGTCGCGGTTCAGATAGCTATACTCGGACCTGTAAAGCCCAATGCCCTCGCCCCCGTTGTCGTTGACCGCCACGACCTCTTCAAAAAGCTCGATATTGGCCAAAACCTGCACCCGGTACCCGTCGATGGTTTCGGCGGGCAGATGGCAAGAGCGCATGATCGTGGCTTGGTAGCTCTCGAACTGGATCTGCAGGTCCGTGTACCGGGCCAGCTCGTCCTCGTCGGGCTCCAGGATGATGCGGCCGTGAAATCCGTCCAGGATGATGATGCTGCCCTCGGCCAGATCGTCCCCCAAACCCTCCACCCCGACCACGGCCGGAATTTGCAGGGAGCGGGCCAGGATGCCGGCGTGGGAGGTCTTGCCGCCCTGGGCCGTGGCAAAGGCCATGATCTTGTTCACGTCCAGTTCGATGGTGTCGGCCGGAGACAGGTCATGGGCCAGCAGGATGGCCCGGTGCGTGATGGCCTTGAGCCCGTTTCCCCCTCCCACCAGCTTTCCTAGCACCCGCTCGGCCACCAAGCGGACGTCCTGCATGCGTTGCCGCAGGTACTCGTCGGCAATGGACGCGAAAATTTCCTGCACATCCCCGACGGCCCGCTCCAGAGACCATTCCGCATTGATCTTGGTGGTGGCGATGTGGTCCAGGGCTCGTTTGCGGACTTTATGGTCCCGAAGCATCATGAGATGCGATTCGATGATGGCCGCGTGTTCCTTCAGATCATCCGGCACCAGACTCAAGATTCGTTCCAGATCTAGCAAGGCGGCATCAAAGGCCCGATTGAGCCGATCCATCTCGTGCGGCACATCCGCATCGGCCACGGTTTGACGTACCGTCCCGGAAAAATGGCTTTTGTTCAGGTAATATGCCCGTCCAATGGCAATGCCTGCGGAGACGGGGATGCCGAAGAGCGTGCGCAACGCCATCAGCGCTCCTCCCCGAACATTTCTTCGAACAGTTGCGTCAGACCCGAAATGGCCTCGGCCGCATCCGGACCCTGCGCCCGCAACCGAAGCTCGGTCCCCTGGGGGGCGGCCAGGGAGAGCAGATCCAAAATGGACTTGGCGTCGGCCTCCATCCCGTTGGAATGGACAGTGATGGACGCCGCATACCGCTGGGCCTCCTGAGAAATCTTTCCGGCGGGCCGGGCATGAAGGCCAAGGCTGTTGCCGACCCGGATCATCTTTTCCTGCACTTCACCCATACGCATCACCTACATGGATATATAAGCAAGGATTCTTTCCCAAGGCGCCACCAGGCCGCCCAGAACCAACGCCGCCAGAAAGAATGCGCGATCCCTGGTCCGCAGGACGCTTCCCAAAGCCAAGAAGCCGGCGCACAAGGCCCAGGCCAAGGTCCGCAGTCCGCCCTGAGGCGCGACCTGCAACAGAAAAAGAGACACCAAAACACCGTTGACCATTTTGAGCCGCTGACCCCAATCAATGAGATTCCAGGATTTCAGCCGCTGCAAGAACGAAAGGCCCTGGGCATATCCGCGCCCGAAGGTGTACATCTTAAAAAACTGCAATCCGCCCAGGCACAAGGCAATCCACAACGCAAGGAGCCAGATTCGGTCCGCGGCAGCCAAGTTGACTCCCACAAGGGACCACAGGACCAAGAAACTGCCGCCAAAAAAGGAATCACCCAAAGCGGAGAGGGTATAGACAGTGGTGGAGCGCAATTTGGGCAGAATGTCCGCCGGCAGCATGCCTAAGGCGATCTTCTTCTCCATGGACAAAAAAATGCCCACCAGGAGCGGCGTCCAATAGGGGTGGGTGTTGTAATGCTTCAGGTACCTGCCGCGCGCCTGCTTCAGGGCGGACAGGTCGGCCCCGTAGAGCGCGCGCAAACCCGGGTCCATGATGTAGGCCAGCCCCACATTCTGCATTCCCTTGGTGTTGAACGTAGCTCCAACCATATAGGTGCGCAGAAAAATCTGCAGCAAGGTCCGCGTGTCCACCCTTACTCCGGGTCCTGTTCCATGATCAGTTCATAAATCTGCTTGACGGACCATCCCGTGGTTCGGTCCCGAACCATCCGGGCGGCATCCTTGGGCCGCATCCCTTCACGGATCAGAACCTCAGCCTGGGCCAGAACTTCCATCCCCGAGGTCGACTGAAACTCTTCGGGCGGGCCGATGACCACGGTCACCTCACCCAGCAGTTCGCCATCCGATTCCAGTTCATGGCCAAGCCTTCCGTTGATAAACTGCTCATGTTTCTTGGTCAATTCCCGAGCAATACAAAATTCCCTCTCCCCCAACATCTCATGAGCCAAATCCAAGGTCGGACGGACCCGATTCTTGCGCTCAAAAAATACCAGCGTCACGCTCAACCCCGCGTAGGGTTTGAGCAGAGCTCGGGCATCACCGCCCTTTCGCGGCAGGAATCCCAGAAAAACAAATGGATACGGGGGAAGCCCGCTGGCCATGAGCGCCGTGATGGGAGCACAAGGACCGGGCACCGGCACGACGCTGATGCCTTGTTTTCGACAGGCCGCGACCAGGCGATAGCCTGGGTCGGCGATGAGCGGAGTTCCGGCATCGGAGACCACCGCTACGTGCAAACCCTGCGCAAGCAAGGACAGCACCTCGCCGATGCGCTGCACTTCGTTGTGCTCATGCAGGCTCACGAAACGCTTGCCGCCGATTCCGGCCAGTTGCAAAAGATGACCGGCCCGCCGGGTGTCCTCGGCCAGGATGACGTCGACGTCTTCCAGGGTTTGACGAGCCCTGGGGGAAAAATCACCAAGGTTGCCAAGGGGCGTGGCCACGATCCAGACCGTCCCGTACATCAATGATATCCTCCCAATGTTCGACGGCTGTTTCCCCATCAAGAAAAAGCACGCTGACCAAATCGAATCGACAAGGGCGGTTCCAGGCCCGGTTGCGGCTCAGATACAAGGACGCCGCTTTGACCAGGCGCATTTTCTTGGACCTGCCCACCGCCTCCCCCGGCTCGCCACGCTCGGATCTGGAGCGGGTCTTGACTTCGACAAAGACGAGCGTTCCCCGATCTTCGCACACAAGATCAATCTCGCCGCTGGTGCAGCGAAAATTGCGCTCCACGACTTTGAGCCCCTTTTCGGTCAAAAATGCGGCAGCCAGCCCTTCTCCCGCCTTGCCCGTAATCAGATGCCGGGCAGCCACAATTGTGTCTCCCTCGGCTCGGGGGCAACGCCGCGAAACGATTTGCGGTGCGCGGGGCTCGGACCCAGTCTACGCAGGGCGTCAAGGTGCGCCTTGGTCCCATAGCCCTTGTGCACGTCCAGCCCATAGCCCGGATAGCGATGCGCCATGCACTGCAGCAACTCATCGCGGAAGGTCTTGGCCAGGATGGAGGCTGCGGAAATGCACGGATGGAGGGCATCACCGCCGACCACGGTCTTTTGGGGTAGGGGAGAAGGAAAGGACTGATTGCCGTCCACCAGCACGAGATCAGGGCAAACCCGCAGGGCGCCCAGGGCGCGGGCCATGGCTTTCAAGGTGGCCTGCAGGATATTGATTCGATCAATTTCGCCGGGCCAGGAAAAACCTAAGGCCCAGGACACTGCCTGGGCCTTGATGGCTTGTGCAAGCACCTCGCGCCGTCGCGAGGAAAGCTTTTTGGAGTCGGTCAGTCCCGGAAGATCAAAGTCGGCAGGCAGGATAACGGCTCCCGCCACGACCGGACCGGCCAGACAGCCGCGTCCGGCTTCATCGATGCCAGCCGCCACTCCGTCCACGACCCGAATGCAGCCCTTATGGCTGAGCAAATTGATCCTACCAGGCGTTCTTGGTCTTGATACGGGCAGCTTTGCCCTTGAGGCGACGCAGGTAGTAGATGCGGCTCTGACGAACCATGCCTTCGGAAATTACCTCGATGCGGTCGATCGTCGGAGCGTGCAGAGGGAAGATGCGTTCAACGCCGACACCGTCGGAAACCTTGCGCACGATAAAGGTGCTGTCGGTGGTTCCCTTTTTAAGACGCAGGACAACGCCCTGGAAAACCTGGATGCGTTCCTTTTCCCCTTCAATGATGCGGGTATGCACCTTGACTGTGTCGCCGGCCCGAAATCTGGGATGATCGACACGCAGATGCTCGTTTTCAATCTTCTGGATGATGTTCATGATTTTCTCCTTTATCTGAAGCAGCCTGTAAGCTGCCACGTGTGCGTCTTATCCGACATCGCCCAGCAAGCGGTCCACCATGATGGACGCGGCAGAGCGGACGGAAAGGTGGTTGTACCTATCCATAAAACGTATGGCCCGCAACATCCCGTCAGCCCGCGCGAGCACTTCGCGATGCAGACCATGCCCGGTGCCCAGAACCAAGAGGACCGGGTCCTCCGTCAGCCATCCAGCCACTTCGGCGTAGGTCATATCCCCGGCCTTGGCGCTGGTTGTCACGATCTTCGGCCTCTGGCCGGTGCGGTCCGTGATCTCCGCAATGGCTTCTTCCAAGAGGCCGACCACCCGAACCCTGCCCAGGGCCGTGCCCCGATCCGGATTGGCCGTGAGGCCGAATCCTTCGCGCCAGTGGCCGATCAAGGTGCGGGCAAGTTCCTGCTGATCCGCGACCGGTGTGCAGACATAGTATCCGCCTAGCCCATAGGTACACGAAACGCGTGCAATATCGTGGAGGTCCAGGTTTGTCAAAGACGTTGTGATGGTCTGCCCGGATTTATTTTCCACCGGGTAATGAACGAGTGCCACGAAAAGATTCCGCCCCGGCCGAGTCCGATCCAATCCTTTGAGATATTTGACATCATCATCGGTCAAAGCTGCCTTGGCCAGGATGTCCGGGCGCAGCTCCATGGTGGTTTCCAGGCTTTTCTCCCGCCGCCAGGCCGCGATGCGCCCGTGGTGACCCGAGGCCAGGACTTCCGGCACGTTGAGACCTTCATATTCCTCAGGCCGGGTGTAGTGGGGATATTCGAGCAACCCGGAGCTGAAGCTTTCCTCATCCGCACTTTCGTCCTTGCCCATGAAGTCCGGAATGAGCCGGCTCACGGCCTCGATCAGGCACAGGGCTCCGGTCTCCCCGCCATTCAGGACAAAATCACCCACGCAGACAGGCTCAATGGCGCATAGTTCTTCCAGCCGGGCGTCAATGCCTTCATAACGACCGCACAGCAGAGCCAGTTCCTCCTCTCCCGCCAACTCCCGGGCCAGGGCCTGGGTCAGAGGACGACCCTTGGGGCTGAGCATGAGTACCCGGGCCTTGGGGCCCAGGGTCGCAAGGGCGCGGCGTAGGGGGTCAATGGCCATGACCATGCCCGGCCCGCCCCCATAGGGGCGGTCATCGACATTATGATGCTTGTCCGTGGAATGATCGCGCGGATTGATGAACGAAAATTCAACCAGCCCCTTTTCCCGGGCCTTGGACAGCAGGCCGCAGGACAGGGGCGAATCAAAAAATTCCGGAAATATGGTGAGTACGGAAAAACGCATTCCTGCTTCCACCCCGGTCAAATCCAACCGGGGCCTCGGGTCATGGATGTTGATACAATTCAAGCAGGCCGTCTGGCGGATCAACCAGAATGACCCCGGCTTCCAGATCAATGTCGAGCACGAACTCGTCCACGGCCGGGAGCAGGATTTCATGCCCGGCATCGTCGCGGATGAACCACAGTTCCTGCCCCGCCACGTCCCGGATATCTTCCAGTACGCCTATTTTGGAGCCGTCAACATGCATGACCGGCAGACCCAGCAACTCCTCGGGACGCACTTCGCCCTCATCCAGTGGAGGCAGGTCGCGCTCCCTGGCCAGGACATCGGCGCCACGCCAAGCCTCTGCCTGATCCCGGCCCTGGCTGCGGTCCACCGTGATCAGAGCGCGACCCTGATGCGGACGCCACGACTCAAGGACGCAGGGCTTGGGCTTTTTGCCCGGCAGTTGCAGATAGACACGAGTCAGGCCCTCAAAGATGAAAGGGGAGTCTGCATATGGTTCGATGCAGAGCTCCCCCCTGAGGCCATGTGGTTTCTCAACCCGACCCAGTTCCACGAGCTTGACCGGGTCCAATTTCTCTTCGGACACGTTACTCCAGGATCTCCAGGACTGATCGTTTCCTGGCTTTGGTTGAAGCCGCGCCCAGAATAGTACGCATGGCCCTGGCCGTGCGGCCCTGCTTGCCGATGACTTTGCCAAGATCTTCCTTGGCAACCTTGAGCTCAAGGACGGAGGTCTGCTCTCCCTCGATTTCAGAAACCGAAACACTGTCCGGATTATCAACCAATGACTTGGCTATGAATTCGATCAAATCCTTGAGCATAGGCACCTCCGCTGAAGATCTGTGGGATCGCAAGTCGAGCCATACGACGAGCCTTGGAGGTACTATTTACTGAATCCAGACTTTTTTAGCAAGGAGCGAACGGTATCCGTGGGCTGTGCGCCAAGTCCGATCCAGTTCTTGACCTTGTCCTGGTCGATTTTGATATCCGCAGGCTCGGTCATGGGGTTATAATAGCCCACATAATCAAGAACCCGACCATCACGGCGGGAAGCAGAGTCCACGGCCACGATACGATAAAACGGTTTTTTCTTGGAGCCCATGCGGGTCAATCTGAGTTTCAAAGCCATTGTTGTTCTCCCTGAACGTAAGTGTAGTGTGCGAGCGCGGCTCCTCCGGGTCTCCCGAAGAAGGGCGGCCAGCTATTTTTTTCTGCGCTGCTTCTTGGCCTTCTTGCGCTTTTCCTTGAGCTTGGCCGCTTCCGCCGCCGTGCGCCCGCCGGAAGGCAGGCTCGGCGTTGCGCCCATTCCCGGCATCCCCGGCATTCCGCCAGGCATGCCACCCATGCCCGGCATGCGTGCGCCTTGCGGCATGGCCGGCATCTTGCCACCCATCATCTTCTTCATCATCTTCTGCATCTGCTCGAAATTTTTGAGCAACTGGTTGACCTCGGTCACCGAGACCCCACTGCCCTTGGCGATACGCTGCTTACGGCTGGGGTTGATGATCTTGGGCTCATGCCGCTC
>CAXNFJ010000011.1:0-14525 GCA_964201165.1 Desulfomicrobium sp. | reverse complement strand
ATCTCGGTCATCTCGGACATAAGATAGAAACGGCCGGGATGCAAAAGAATGCCGAGGTGGTTGAGACATTGCTCAATGAAATGAGTGAATATCTGGAAAAAGTGCATATTGTGGAGCGGGAGGGATGAGGATGTATATTAATGAAATTGATTCCCTTGCGGATAAATACGTAACGGCAATACCCATCTCGGTTCTGCTCATCGATGATGAATTTCTGATTGGAGAGGCCATGCGCATCAAGCTCTCCACGGAAAAGGACATCACCTTCAATTATTGCAAGGAACCCGACAAGGCCTTGGAAACAGCGATAGGCGTTCAGCCCACGGTGATCATGCTTGATCTCGTCATGCCGGGCGTGAATGGGTTGACCATGGTCAAGTTTTTTAAAAGCAGCGAGGATTTTCGGGATGTCCCGCTTATTGTGCTGTCCGCGCGCGAAGAGCCGGAACTGAAGAAGAAGGCCATTTCCTTGGGAGCCAACGACTATATGATCAAATTGCCGGACAAGACCGAACTCATTGCCCGCATCCGCTGCCACTCCGAACGTTATATCTACAAGCAGCAGCGGGATGAACTGATCATGAAGCTCAGAGCAATGTCCGGCAAGAACAACGGCACTATCTCCTCTTCATATTTGGATTGATTTTTGTGCGTATGAATGCATTTTTCACGGGGCCGGAATGCGATTTCCTGGTCCCGTTTCTTGTTCACACCGTTCGGGTAGAACCGGGCAACGAGGTCGCATCATGATCAAGTCAAAACTGATCGCCATAAAGAATGTTTTTCAGGAGGCGCAGGCCTTTGAAATGGCGTGGAATAAGTGTCTGCCTGACCTGAAAGCCCTTTTTATGGTGGAGCAGATCCGTTTGTACAAGCACGACGCGCAACATGCGGAATTGTATGCCCTGGTCCTCAAGGACGGCCGTCCGCGGGAAGTGCGCTTGCCGATGGCGGCAACCAGCGTGGCCGGGTATACGGCCATGTCACAGCTCCCGCTTATTCTGAAAAGTCTCGAATTCAACGAGCTTGAGGACGTTCATCCGTCTCTGCGTTTCGACCGCGAGTACGACAAGCTGCTCGGCGTGGAATCGGTCAACCTCATCTCCATGCCCATCCAGCACGAGAACGAGCTGCTGGGAGTCCTGCAGCTCCTGAACAAGAAACAGGGCACGTTTTCGCGCGAGGACGAGGCGTTTTGCCGCCTCATCGTCAGCATAATGGGCCAAAAGATGTACGAAGAACGCAGCCTGCCCAAAGGCCCCTATGAGCACCTTGTCTTCCAGGGCGTTTTGACCCGCAGCCAGCTTGATGACACCATCTCCCGTTCGGTCAAGCGGGGGGTGTCCACGTCGCGCCTGCTGCAGCTTGATTACGGCGTGTCTCCCGATGACATCGGAACTTCCTTGGAACTGTACTACCAGACCCCTTTTGTCCGCTATCAGGACAATCCGGTTTCCGACCAGATGCTTAAAGGCATCAACCGGCAGTATCTGGTCAATAATTTATGGGTACCCATTCAGACCAAGGGCGAAAAGGTCGTTGTCCTGGTGAATAATCCTCATGATTCCGAGAAAATGGAGGAGATTCGCAGGATCTTGAATGCCAAAGCGCATGAGTTCAGGGTGGGGCTGCCCGAGGAGATCCTGGCATTTCTCGGCGATCGCAGCCAGTTGCCCAAGAATGTCCCGGGAATGATGGGCAAGGCGGAGATGCAGAGCGAGGTGGAAGAGGAAGAACCGGAGGATATGTCGGAAGACTATGATACCGGGGACGATCTGTCCGAGGCCCTCGCCGATCTGGAAGATGCCGCCGAGGAAGGGCTTGAGCTCGCGCAGATCGAAGAAGAGGATATTTCCCAGGAGAGCCGTCAGCTCGCGGTCCGATTCGTGAACAAGATCATCATGCACGCGCACAAAAGCGGCGCGTCGGATATCCACATCGAGCCGTCCCGTCCCGGTCGTCCGGGAGTCGTGCGCATGCGCATCGACGGGAGCTGTTCGCGGGTCCTGACTGTGCCGGAAAGCATCATCAAGCCCGTTGTTTCACGCATCAAGATTTTGTCCAATCTCAATATCTCCGAAAGGCGCCTGCCCCAGGACGGAAAGGCCAAGGTGCGTTTCAAGGGCCGCGAGCTTGAGATGCGTGTGGCCACCCTGCCCACGGTGCATGGCGAAAGCGCGGTGCTGCGCATGCTCACCTCCGGCAAGGCCCTGCCATTCGAGAAGTTGAACTTGAGCGAGGCGAACAAGGCCCAGATAGAGCGTCTCATGTACAAGCCCCACGGCATCTTTTTGGTGGTCGGCCCCACGGGGTCGGGCAAAACCACCACGCTGCATTCCATATTGGCCCGCATCAACACCCCTGACAAGAAGATCTGGACCGTGGAGGATCCGGTCGAAATCACGCAGGCGGGATTGCAGCAGGTGCAGGTGGAAAGCGCCATCGGCCTTGATTTTCCCAGGATCATGCGCGCGTTTCTGCGCGTGGACCCGGATGTCATCCTCGTGGGCGAGATGCGCGATTTGCAGACGGCCCAGATCGGCGTGGAGGCATCGCTGACCGGTCACATGGTTTTTTCCACGCTGCATACCAATTCAGCCGCGGAAACCGTGACCCGGCTACTGGACATGGGCATTGAATCACTTAACTTCTCAGAAGCGTTGCATGGAGTTTTAGCCCAGCGGCTGGTCAAGACCCTGTGTGGAAACTGCCGTGAGGCCCGTTCGCCATCTGATGAGGAGTGGGAATATCTGCTTGGCCAGTATGGCGAGAAATATTTTCCGGAGTTGCACATTGAGCGCTCCGAGGCGAAAATTTACAAGGCCAAGGGCTGCGGACGCTGCTCCCAGACCGGATACAGGGGGCGGATCGGGATTCATGAATTGCTTGTGGCGACTCCGGAGATCCGCAAGGCCATATCCCGCAAGCAGTTGGCCGAGGAAATTTCCGACATGGCGATTGAACAGGGCATGCGAACCTTGTATCAGGACGGCATCGCCAAGATTTTCAAGGGAGATATCGATATCCTGCAACTGCAAAAAGTAACGTCATCCGAGTAACGCACATGCAAGATTCCACGGAAAGCATCAAGGCCGAGGGGACGGGCGAGGAGCACGACTCTGAAGAGTCGGTAGTCATTCCTCCTAACCTCAAGTTGCGATTGGAGAAATGTCCCAAGTGCGCGTATGAACGGCAGTCCGGTGATGATGGTCTGGCCTCACCCTTTGAATGCCCGAAATGCGGGGTTGTCTACGCTTTGGCCATGGAAGAGGTGCGCCGCAAAAACAGGGGACTTGATCTGCAGGACGAGGCCGAGATGGAAGAGTTGCGCCGCCTTGCCCTTGCCCAGGATGAGAACATCCGCAGCTCTCAGGTGGGCAGCGCGATGTTTGTGGATGAGGAGCGGGGCAAAGTGTGGTTGATTGTGGCCGTAGCCGTCGGACTTGCGGTTCTGGGCGCGTACTTTTTTCTTTGAACCGCTTTGCGCGAGCTGATAAAAAGGTGCCGGCTGTTGGTGAAGCGTGTATCGAATCGAAGCATGGTGATGTATGGCAAAGCTTTTTCCCTGGGACCCCTGGCTTGAGATTGAATGCCTGAAGGAAGATATGCAGCGGCTGGCCGAGGAGTCGGTCTGTCCCTTTACCGGCAATGCGAGGAGACTGGGCCAGTTTCGACCCGTGGCCGATGTCATCGAGACCGATGAAGAATTTCTTGTCTTGATCGAATTGCCGGGGCTCGCGCGTGAAGACGTCTCGCTTGAAGTGCATGGCAACGATGTGGCGGTTTTCGGGGAGCGCAGGCCGCCGACGGATCGTGCCGGGGCGGCCTTTCAGATCATGGAGCGGTCCTATGGGTGTTTTGCCCGCCGTTTTGCCTTGCCGGTGGATATCGATGCGGAAGGAGTGCAGGCCAGCATGAAGGCCGGTCTCCTGCAGGTCCTGATCCCCAAATGTTCCCGGCGAACAAAGAACATGCACATTTCCATCGTTGTCGAGGAGTAGGCTGCGCGTTGAGCGCTTCATGCGCAAAGAACAATCCCGATATGGAAAATATATAATTCAGGAGGCTGCGTCGTGAAAACTTCCAAACTGCTGGCCGCGATGATCTTGTGGGCGCTCCTGGGCGCCCATTTTTCATATGGCTCCACTCAAGACGTGCGCATGACCCCGGTGGTGCGCACAGTGCAGAACGTCGCTCCGGCGGTGGTCAACGTCCATACGGCGCGCATTGTCGAACAGGACATCAACCCCTTTGGCTCCATGTTCGGGAGCGACGAGCTTCTTCAGCATTTTTTCGGATCCGAAGATTTGACGCGCCGGTTCGAACAACGCAGCCTTGGCTCGGGCGTGATCATCGACGGACGGAATAATCTGGTCCTGACCAATGCCCATGTCATCGAAGGCGCCTCGTCCATCCGGGTCAGGCTCCTGGACGGACGGCAGTTTGACGGCGAACTGGTCGGGTCGGACCCGGACTTCGATCTGGCCATCCTGCACCTCAAGGACGCCAAGGACTTGCCTCAGGCAACCATGGGCGACTCGTCGGACATGATGATCGGAGAAACGGTCATCGCCATCGGCAATCCTTTTGGCTTCGGCAATACGGTGACCACGGGCGTGGTTTCGGCCCTGGAGAGGACCATCGAGACCAAGCAAGGCACCTTCACCGATTTCATCCAGACCGACGCGGCCATCAATCCCGGCAACAGCGGAGGTCCGCTCATGAATCTGGCCGGCGAGCTGGTGGGCATCAATACCGCCATCTATGCCGAGGCCGAGGGCATCGGCTTTGCCATCCCCATCAACAAGGCCAAGCGGGTCGTGGAGGAGCTGGTCAGTTACGGACGGGTGCAGCCCGTGTGGCTTGGCCTTGAGGGGCAGGAAGTGGATGAGCGCATTGCCCGCTATCTGGGGCTGAATGATGTCCGCGGCATGGTGGTGACGCAGATTCATGAGCCTGCGGTGCAACAGGCCGGGATCAAGCCCGGGGATGTGATCACGGCCGTGGGAGGAGTCGAGGTCGAGGACCGCAATCATTACTTGCGCATCCTCAGAAATTTCACCCTGGGTCAGACCGTGCAGCTGGACGTTGTCGGCCAAGGGGGAACGCGAAAGGTTTCCGTAAAGATGCAGTCCTTTACAGACGAAAAGGCCCTGGATATGGCTTCCCGGCGCTGGGGAATGAGCGTGGAGTCGAAAGGCGGAAAACTCGTCATCGCCGGTGTCCGGCCAGACAGCCCGGCCCAGCAGCTGCGGCTGAGGAAGGGAGATATTCTGGTCAAGGTGGCCGGCGACGCGCAGGCGTCCGTTGACGATTTTTCCAGGGCATTCAAGCGCTACCGCATGGCCAACACGCTGCTTATGCTCGTGGTGCGGGACGGGCAGGGATATTATGTGCGGCTGCGGATTTAAGTCTAATCGAATCGAGGAGATTGCATGAGCATTTGGTACAATCATGTGCGCACGCGCATTCATGTGCAGGCGCTGATCGATAATTACAACCATATCCGTCTGTGCGCCGCCAATCCGGCCCCGGTCATCAAGTCCGACGCGTATGGGCATGGACTGAAGGAAGCGGCAGGCGTTCTTTTCGCGGCCGGAGCGCGGACCCTGGCCGCGGGGACCGTTGGCGAGGCCGCGATCTTGAAGGACACCGTGCCCGAGGCCGAGGTCATCTCGTTGCTGGGCCCCCTTGATGCGGCGGATTACCGTTGCGTGTGCGAGCGGGACCTGGTCGCCTTTGTCGGCAGCACCGAGCAATTGCTGCTCCTGGAGGAGGCTGGCAGGCGGGCCGGGGCTCCGGTCCGAGTCGCGCTCAAGTTCGACACGGGCATGGCCCGGCTCGGATTTGGCGCGGAGGAGGCGGCTGGCGTGGCCGACACCCTGGATGGTCTGGAGCATGTCCGGGCCAGTCTGGTCTGTTCCCATCTGGCCACGGCCGACGATCCGGGGCAGACCGAATACGTGCGCGAGCAGGGGGACCGTTTCAGGCGCATCGTGCAGACCCTCAATGCCCGGGGCCTTGATGTACGGGCCAGTCTGGCCAACTCCGGCGCCATTTTCGGACATCCGGCCTTGCACCATGACCTGCAGCGCCCCGGTATCGCGCTCTACGGAGGCAATCCTTTCCACGGCACGGCGTGGCAGTCCAAGGGGCAGGGGCTCCGGCAGGCCATGGACGTGACCACCCGTCTCATGCAGATCCGGACCATCGGGCCCGGGCAAACCGTCAGCTACGGGCGCACATTCACCGCCCCGGCGGAAATGCGCGTCGGCATCGTGGCTGTGGGGTATGCGGACAACTATTCCAGAGGCTTGTCCGCCAAGGCCCAGATGCTTGTGCACGGCAAGCGGGTGCCTGTCCTGGGGCGGGTCTGCATGCAGCTGACGGCCGTGGACTTGAGTCGTGTTCCCGAAGCCCTGGTCGGAGACGAGGTCTTTGTGCTTGGGGGCGAGGGACCGTTGGCCATTTCCGTCGATGAATTGGCCGGATGGTGGGGAACCATCACCTATGAAGTGTTTTGCCTTTTGGGTCAGAACACCCGCGAATATTCAGACTGAAGCATGTGTTCGACGCATGTTTTTTTCCACTATTTATAAACCGCATGTCATACGTGGAGATGACCGCCGCTACCCCTTTTGACGCCTGCCCTATTCTTGTGTAGAGAGCTGGAAAAGTTGAACGGGAGGAAGCAGGATGGCTTTTCGACAAAGCAGGCAAGGCCTACGTTACAATTTGTGCTATGTGCATGGTTTTTTATTGTTTTTTTGTCTTACTTTTTTGGGCGGAGGGTGCGCTACCACAAAGCCCGTGACGCCACTCCCCGCGAGTTCGAATGTGCTTCAGAACGTCGCGTCCGAGCCCGTCCCATGCCCCAAGACTGCCCCGCAGCCGGTTTCTGAGCGGGAAGCGGATTTTGCATCCGTCTTGGCCCAGGGAACCGATGTCTCATCAGTCCCGGCTCACGGCGCCGATTTTTCGTCCGTCGTGTTTCAGATAACCGACGTTTTCGACGACTCGTACCAAGACGCCGATTTTGCATTCATTTCGCATCAGGATGTCGACTCCGAGTGCCATCTGTCCGAGTCGCGCCATTCCTCACAGCCCTTTGCGGATATCGAACCGGTCCCCTCGATCAGCGACATCGTTCTGGCCCAGTACGACGACTGGCGCGGCGTGCGCTATCGCGCCGGCGGTTCGGACTCCCGTGGAGTGGATTGTTCCGGGCTTGTGCAGGCCATTTACAGGGATGCCTTTGAAATGGAACTGCCCAGAACCTCTGTGGAACAGAGCAGAATGGGAGATCCCGTGAATCGCGGAGAGATCCAGCCTGGCGATCTGGTCTATTTTTTGGATCGCGGACGCAAACACGTGGGCGTGGCCATCAATGAGCAGCAGTTCGTGCATGCTTCACGCAGGAAAGGCGTGATCGTATCCAAATTCGATGGGTATTGGACCTCACGGTTGCTTCGCATCCGTCGCATTTTGGACGACAAGGAACAGGATGTGCTCATCCGCAAGGGCAGCTGAGTCCTTGTGCGCGGGTGTTGTGATGTGTTCGTTCAGTTTTTGAGTGTTCGGTCCCGCAAAGGAATCGCCCACGTATGACCGTTCAAAAATATCATTCACCACAAATCCGCCAGTTCACCCGTCTGGCCGGGATTCTTTTTTTGATCCTGCTCCTTTTCGGCACAGGCTGCGCGCCCAAAGTCGTCATCCAATCTCCCGTGACCGCCCCTCCTGTGGAACTTGCCGTCCCCAAGCCCACGGTGACAGATATCCTGCAGGCCCAGTTTCAGGCCTGGAAGGGCGTCCCGCATCGTTTAGGGGGCTCGGACCGGCAGGGAGTGGATTGCTCGGGATTGATGCAGGCCGTCTTTCGAGAAGCGTTTCAGATGGAATTGCCGCGGACCTCGCGCGAACAAAGCCGGCTCGGGCAAAAAGTGGATGCGCGGGAGATGCGGCCGGGGGATTTGGTTTATTTTATCGACAAGGCCGGAGATCATATCGGCGTGATCGTCCAAAACGGAATATTCTTACATACGTCGACGACCCATGGGGTAATGCTTTCGGAGCTTGACACCTATTGGTGGCCTCGGCTCAGACGGGTCCAGCGCGTTCTGTCCTGATTTATTTCATTGGCGGTGCGTCTTTTGTCTTATGCACCGCGCCAGAATCCATCCGTACATTCCTGCATTGACCAACACCACCGCACCTGCGAGCGCCATCTGTATTTCACGGGTCAGGCCTTCGGGATATATGGCCAAGAGCAGGTAGTGCTCAATGAATCCTCCCGTAAATCCTTCCTCGCCAGCTCGCCGCAGCAGGGCGTTTTCCATGTCCGTCAGGGGGCAGTACCAGCCCAGCGCCTCCACCGCGACGCCCCAGGTCACGGCCGGAACATGGACAATGGCGAAGCGGGGCCAGCGCAGCACCGCCACGGAGCCAAGCATGACCAGGCAGATGAAGGAGAGATGCAGGATCAGCACCGCATTGGCGGCGAGGAGATGGATCATGGAAGCGCCGGGAGGCAAAGCGGGGAAAGGAGCATTGCCCCTTTCCCCTGGGTTGGTCTGTGTTAGATCTCGAAGAGCATCTCCAGATCGGAGCGGGTCAGGCTCTTCCAGGCCGAATGGCCGGGAATGATGGAGTCGGCGATACCCTTCTTGGATTCCTGCAGTTTCAGGATTTTCTCTTCCACCGTGTTTTCGCAGATCATCTTGTAGGCGAAAACCTGGCGCGTCTGGCCGATGCGGTGGGTACGGTCGGTGGCCTGGTCTTCCACGGCCGGGTTCCACCACGGGTCGTAATGGATGACGTAGTCGGCCGAGGTCAGGTTGAGGCCCGTGCCGCCCGCCTTCAGGGAAATGAGGAAGATCGGGATTTCCGGAGTGTTGTTGAACTTGTCCACCTGATCGAAGCGGTCCTTGGACGTGCCGTCCAGGTAGCAGAAGGGAATCTCCACCATGTGCAGCCAGTTGCGGATGATGTGCAGCATCTGCACGAACTGGGAGAAGACGAGCACCTTGTGCCCGTCGTCGATGATGGTGGTGACCAGGTCCTTGAAGGCCTCGAATTTGCCCGAGGACAGGTTGGCGTTGAAGCCCGGCATGTCGAGCTTGAGGAGCCGCGGATGGCAGCAGATCTGGCGCAGCTTCAAGAGCGCGTCCAAGATGGAGATCTGGCTCTGGCCGATGCCTTTCTCGTCCACATCCTGCAGGACCTGATCTCTGAGTTTCTTGGCCAGGGCCGCATAGAGGGCGCGCTGATCGTCAAGCAGGGCCGAATAGTAGATGTTTTCGACCTTGGGCGGCAGATCCTTGGCCACGGCGTTCTTGGTCCGGCGCAGAATGAAGGGTTTGACCCGGGCCTTGAGGTAGCCCAGGCTGTCGTCGTCGCCGTCCTTGATGGGCTTGACGAAGCCTTTCTGGAAGGAAGCCTGCGAGCCCAGGAAGCCGGGCATGAGGAATTCAAAGAGGGACCAGAGTTCCAGCAGCGTGTTTTCGATGGGTGTGCCCGACAGGCAGAGTCGGAACCGGGCCTGCATCTTGCGCACGCTTCGGGCGGTGATGGTGTTCGGGTTCTTGATGTTCTGGGCTTCGTCCAGGATGACCGCGTTGAATTCGAACTTGAGCAGTTCATCCAGGTCGCGGCGCAGTAGGGCGTAGGTGGTGATGATCAGTTCCGAGGATTCGATCTTCTTGAACAGATTTTCGCGCCGCGCGCCGTAAATGACCAAACGCTTCATGTCCGGAACGAACTTCTGGGCCTCGCGCTCCCAGTTGGGCAGGACCGAGGTGGGCACGATGATCAGGTTGGGTCCCTTGTGCCCCTTCTCCTTCATGTACTGCAGGAAGGTCAGAGTCTGGATGGTCTTGCCCAATCCCATCTCATCGGCCAGGATACCGCCGAAATGATATTCGCGCAGGAAATTCAGGTAGCTGACACCCTGGAGCTGATACGGACGCAGGGTGGCGTTCACGCCCGCGGGTTTTTCAACTTGTTCTATTTCTTCGAAATCATTGATTTTGTCGCGCAGGGTGTTCCAGAATCCATCGGAGGTGGTTTCGGGAATGTCTTCCAAAATCTTGTCCAGGACCGGCGCTTCGAAATTCTCGAAGCGCTTCTTGGGCGGTTTTTCCGGGTCAAGGCCCAGGGCGATGAGCTTGTGTCCGAGCTTTTCCAGCCAGGATTCGGGCAGACTGGTGTAGGAGCCATCCTTGAGCTGCACATAGCGTTTGCCCTGGGTCCAGGCCTTCCAGATCTTGTCGATGGGCACCGAGATGCCGTCGTATTCGACGTTGATCTCCAGGTTGAACCACTTGTCCCCTTCCTGGGTTTCCACAGTGGCGACCACGTTGGGAGGCGTGAGACGGACCTTGTAGCGGGCCAGATCCTTTTCGCCGTAGACGCGGTAGGCTTCGACCAGCTTGGGGTAGGCATCGAGCAGGAAGGTGATGGCCTCTTCGGGTTCCAGGAACCACATGGAACTGTTTCTGGGCTGGAAGTTCATGTCCATGAGGGTGGTCAGCAGGACCTCTTCTTCTTCCTGATCGCGACGAACCAGGAAGGACTTGCCCTCGAACTGATAGCTGCCGGTCTGCAGATCCTGGTTCGGTCCGGGCAGGGAGATGTCGCCGTGCTCGGTTTCGTAGATGTTCTGGATCTCAAGTGTCAGGAGGCTGCCTTCCTCGTTCAGGAAAAGCTTGGGATTGTAGTTGGCAGGCACGAAAATGGGCTGCATGCGCTCCAGGAATTCTTCTTGTCCGTGCAGATCCGATGCCGGGATCTGGGTCCAGACGCGGTCCAGGAATTCGGAAATGTCCGCGTGCGGGATGATCGGCGTCGAGGTGACCAGTTCCTGGATCAGGCTGGGGCGTAGGCCCGTCTGTACGGGGTAGAAGCTGTGCTTGAGGCAGACCCAGAGCGGAAGATGGCCGTAGAAGGACACTTTCTGATTGAGAATGGAGAAGGGCACCTTGCCCTCGCGGCCGAGCATGATGTCAAAGGACAGGCCATCATCCGTGAACTTCGGACGCAGCTGCAGGCGCATGGGCGTGCTTTCGATGCGCACGGGCTGCTCGGTTTCTTCCCAGAGCTGGTAGTACTCGTTCTTGATGGACCAGAAGAACCAGGTCATGAGCCCGAAGGGGATCTCGACCCGGTGTCCGTAATAGTCCAGATACTGGCCGATCTGTTCAGCCACCTTGGGCAGTTCCGGTGAAATTTCGCACCAGTCCGGGTTGCGGATGATCTGTTCCAGGGTCACGGGGTTCTGGACCGTGGACAGGCCGGATTTGTTCTGGCGTGCCCGGAAGAATTCGACCTGCAGCCGCCCGGTCTCGGCAAAGAAGCGGTAGATGAAATAATGATGCCCTGGTTCCGGCTCCAGGGCCGTGGAAAAGAAATAGCGGAAGCTCTGCTTCCATTCGGATTTGATGGCTTGGGGTTCGGTCTCGTGCTTGACGTCCAACCTGGAGAGAAGGCCCATGGCCGTGGCCGCCACATGGCGGCAGATGCCGGAAAAAGAGTCTTCGCAATTACAGTAGGAATTGACGCTGGCATGGTCCAGGTTGATGCCGAGTTCCGAGGAATAGGTCTGGAAGTCGTCACCTTGAATCTGGCCTTCCACGTCCCAGGAATCCTCGTCCCTCCGGACATCAATTTTCTGAATACCGCCGTCGGCAATGAGAAACTGGGCTCCTTCGCGGATATGCTCGGGGATGTTGTCAGACAAAAAATTGTTCAGGATGCGTTGGACGCGTGCTTCGACGGAATTGGACATTTTGTGGGGTTATCTCCGTAAACCGCCATGGCGGTGATATGATCAGGCTGGTGTCGCCATTTCGGAACCTCTGGGCTGAAATGCGGCGCGGCACAATAGAAACATTTAAACAAATTGCAATTCTTTATCAAGAGCCGCTGCAACTTTGACCATGCCATTTTTCAAATCATCAAAGAGCGGCAATATTCATTGATTGCCCAGACATACCGGACTGGATTTGCCGGAATTGGCCGTTTCCGGCCGACGAGAACTTGTAAGACATTTTTTTTGGAGCGGAGTGGACCAGTGGCCCCATCAAGAAAGAGAAGTTGACTTTTTGATGGCCGGAGGCCAATTTCAGGCTGGAGCTGGTTCCATATCCCCGGGCCTACAGGACAAAGCATGATTCGCATTACCGACATTTTGGACCAAGCGTCCACCTATCTTTCCCCGACGGATGTGGCGCTCATCCAGAAGGCCTATGTCTTTTCCGCCGCGGCCCACGCCGGTCAGATCAGGCTTTCCGGAGAACCCTATCTTTCCCATCCCCTGGAAGTGAGCAACATCCTTGTGGACCTGCGTCTGGACGCGGCTACAATCGTGGCCGGCCTGTTGCACGACACGGTGGAGGACACTGAGGCTTCCATCCCGCAGATCACCGAGCAGTTCGGTCCGGAGGTCGGCGCCATTGTCGAGGGCGTGACCAAGATCAGCAAGATGAATTTCGAGTCCAAGGAGCAGGCCCAGGCCGAAAACATCCGCAAGATGATCCTGGCCATGGCCGACGATATCCGGGTCATCCTGGTCAAGCTTGCTGACCGCCTGCACAATGTCTCGACCCTTGAGTTTCAAAAAGAGTACAAGCAGCGCGCCATCGCCCAGGAAACTCTGGGCATTTACGCGCCCCTGGCCAATCGTCTGGGCCTGTACCGCATCAAGGTCCAGCTCGAAAACTACAGCCTCAGGTATTTGAAGCCCGACGTTTACGCCCAGATCTCCGAGGGGATCAACCGCTATCAGGATCAGGGACAGGCCTATATCGACAGGGTCTCGGCCATGATTCAGGACGCGCTCCTGGAAAATGACATCAAGGGGCGGGTCAAGGGCCGGATCAAGCACATCTACTCCATCTATCACAAGATGAAGCAACGCGGCCTGACCCTGGATCAGATCTTCGACATGATCGCCTTCCGGGTGGTCGTGAACAATCTGCGGGAGTGCTACACGGTGCTGGGTCTCATTCACTCCCTGTGGCGGCCGGTGCCGGGCAAGTTCAAGGACTATATCTCCATGCCCAAGGCCAATATGTACCAGAGTCTGCACTCCACGGTCATCGGCCCCGAAGGCGAGCGGATCGAGATCCAGATCCGGACCGAGGAAATGCACCAGTTGGCTCAGAACGGCGTGGCCGCCCACTGGTCCTACAAGGAACGCGGCAGCAAGAAGGCCCAGGACGCCGACCGCTTCAGCTGGCTGCGCCAGATTCTGGACTGGCAGGGAGATCTGAAGGATTCCAGGGATTTCATGTCCACCTTGAGCCTCGACCTGTTCCAGGACGAGGTCTACGTGTTCACGCCCAAGGGACAGGTCAAGGAATTGCCCGAAGGCGCCACACCCGTGGATTTCGCCTACCTCATTCACACCGAGGTGGGCAACCGCTGTGCCGGGGCCAAGGTCAACGGGCGCATTGTCCCGCTCAACACCCCGCTCAAGAACGGCGACACGGTGGAGGTCATCACCGACGCCTCCCGCAGTCCGAGCCGTGACTGGCTTCAGTTCGTCAAGTCCGGCAAGGCCAGATCGCGCATCAAGCACTGGATCGGCACCGAGGAGCGGGAGCGCAGCCTGTCCTTGGCCAGGGAACTCCTGGACAAGGAAGGCCGCAGGATGGGCGTCAACGTGGGCAAGGCCATCAAGAACGGCGAGTTTGAGCCTGTGGCGCGGGAATTTTCCTTCCGCCACATCGACGACCTGTTTTCCGCCGTGGGACATGGACGCATCACGGCCCGGCAGGTGCTCCGAAAACTCCTGCCCAAGGAAGAGCAGAAGCCCGAGGAGCGCAAACAGCCGGACCGCCCCGGCGCTCCCGCCGCCAAACCCCAGGACCCGGATTCCATCAGCATCCAGGGCGTGGACGGGGTGCTCATCCGCTATGCCCAGTGCTGCAACCCCCTGCCGGGCGATCCCATCATCGGCTACATCAGCCGAGGTCTGGGCGTGACCGTGCACACTCAGGACTGTCCCAACGTGGCCAACATGGAGGCCGAGCGTCTCCTGGACGTGAGCTGGGGAGGTCAGGAGGAGACAAAGCTTCTCCCGGCCCGGATCAAGGTGGTCTGCAAAAACCAGCGCGGCGTTTTGGGCATGGTCAGCGGCCTCTTGGCCAAGGAAGGGATCAATATCGATTCCGGACAGTTCACTTCAGCCGTGGACGGGATGTCGGAGCTGGATTTCGTCATCGAGGTCAAGACCACGACTCAACTCTACGCCATCATTGAAAAACTGCGCAAAATCGATGCCGTGCAGGAAGTGACCCGGTCCTCGGCGGGGTGAGGTCGCATCGGGACCGGTCCGTTCTTTAGGTTGTGCTCAAGAGAAAAAAGCAAAAGGGATTTCGGCATGTCGCCGAAATCCCTTTTTTGCGGGCAGGTGTCGGACTAGCCCACGCTGATCAGTTCGATCTCGAAGGTCAGGGCGAATCCGGCCAGGGGGTGGTTGGCGTCCAGGGTGGCTTCCTCGTCATCCACCTCGATGATGAGGG
>CAXNFJ010000010.1:0-15695 GCA_964201165.1 Desulfomicrobium sp. | reverse complement strand
TCTGCAGCGCCTTGATTCCGACCAGGGCGCCGGCCACGACAGCCACAACAAGAACTGCGAGAAGAATTTTTTTGATCATAATCGTTTGCGGCTTAAGTTTGTCCAACCCGCCTTACGGCGGCCAAAGCAGGTATCTACAAGCAAATATGCCAATCGTAAATACCTCGGCGACAATCGCAACACAGATACCGGGCCGCAACGCGAAAGAGATTGATGTTGTCCTTGCCGGATCAGAGACGTCCTTGACATGCCGGGGCCTGCGGGGACACGTCCGAAATGAGGACGTGCCCAATGTCGCTTTCCGCAAGGAGCGCATACCGGGGCCTGAAGCGCGTACGCATGCATCCAAACCCTGTGGCAACCCGATACGGAAGGAATCCGCAATGAAAAACATCGCCATGCTCTTTGTTTTGATTCTCGCCGGCTGCGTGAACGTGCCGGAAAACGTGAAGCCGGTGGGCGACTTCCGTTTAACGAACTACCTGGGGACGTGGTACGAGATCGCCAGACTGGATCATTCATTTGAAAAGGGCCTGAGCCGGGTGACGGCGGAATACAGTTCAAGGCCTGACGGCGGGGTCAAGGTGGTCAATCGCGGCTTCTCTGAAAAAGACGGGCAATGGAGGGAAGTGGAAGGCAAAGCGTATTTCGTCCAAGACCCTGGCCAGGGATTTTTGAAAGTTTCCTTTTTCGGCCCGTTTTACGGGTCGTACATTGTCTTCGATCTCGACCATGAGCAGTATCAATACGCTCTCGTCTGCGGTCCGAACACATCGTATCTCTGGATTCTGGCCAGAGGACCAAAAATGGATGGCGCGTTGACACGACAACTCGTCGCTAAAGCGGCGGCGCTGGGTTTTGATACGAGCGCGCTGATTTTCGTCGAACACGAATAGAAATCGCGAGCGGACCGCATAGGACCCGCGCCGGCTCCTGCCCGGAGAAGGCGACGTCGCCCTTGTGGGGGCACCTGCTCCGTTTTCGTGACAGCCAGGACCCGGTAGCGATCAAAAAATCACTGGCCCTGTCCGGCTCAAAATGCATATTGTGGGATGGACAACGGGCTCCCGCAAGCCATGGGACCGTTGGGAATCAGGAGTACGGAACATGAGTGGATCTTGTTACGAAGATGCGAACCTGCTGAACGTCTGCCGGGAAAGCATCGATTACCAGGGCATTGTCAGGCATATCAACGAAGGCGTGCTCATCATGCGTGAAGGCAATATCGTCTTCACCAACGGCGCATTCTGCGAAATCGTCGGTAGCGACCTGGAAGGTCTCCTGGGACGTCCCTTTGCCGACCTCGTCATCCCGGAGGATCGGGACCGGGTGGTCCGGCACTGCGTTGACAAGCTCTACACCTCCGAGCTCTCGGACCGCATCGAATTCTCCATCTCAAGGCCCGGGGAAGACGCCATCATGGAGATGAAGCTGACCGTGGTCGAATGCGGCGACGGACCAGCCATCCTCGCGGCGATCACGGACATCACCGAACGGCGCAAGACCCGCATCGAGCTGCAACGCGTCAAGGACCGGCTGGAAAGCATCCTCCACGCGATGAACGACGTGGTTGTCTCCCTTTCGCCGACCGACCACTCCATCCTCGCCATCAATCCGGCGGCCGAAGCCCTGTACGGCATCCCACGCCGGGCCTTCAATGCCGGGGAAATGCAGCTCATGCACTTCGTGCATCCCGAGGATCGCGAAGAGGTCCGCAATTTCTATCACGCCCTGGTGGACGATGAATTCGGGGAGATGCAGTACCGCATCATCAGCACCAATGGCCGCATCAAATGGGTTCACGACGAGGGACACCTGGTCTATTGCACTTCCCGCTCCATACGGCGCATCGACCATGTCATCCGGGACATTACCGAACAGAAGGAAGCCCTGGATGCCCTGACTCGCAGCGAGGAAAAGTACCGGGATTTCTTTCAGAGCACCAAGGATATGGCCTACTCCGTGACTCCGGACGGAACCTTTATCGACATCAACGAGGCCGGCATCCAGATGCTCGGCTTTGCCGGTCGCGAAGAAGCCCTGGCCGGCAACCTCAGAAATTTTTACGAAAATCTTTCCGAACGGGCCGATCTGCTGGCTCAGATCAACGAAGAGGGTTTCGTCACCGACAAGCATGTCCGCTTCCGTCTCCAGGACGGCCGATCCATCGAAGTCGCCATCACGGCCCGGGCCAAGACCGATGACGCCGGCTATCTGCTCTACTACGAAGGCATCGCCCACAACATCACGCAGGCCATGGAAGACCAGCGCAACCGGGTGCTGCGCAATGCCGCCGGGGGCATGTGCCATTATCTGAACACGCACCTCATGCACATCGTCAATGCCAAGGATGGCATCATGGAAGAGGTCGAGTCCCTGGACGACTCGGTGCAGGGCGTTTTGCCCGACGGGGCCAAGGAGACCTGGCGAACCGCCAGCTCATCCCTGCGCTCCTACTGCGAAGGCCTGGATCAGGCCTACCACAAGATCACGGCCGTAACCAAGGCGTTCAACTCCGCCTTCCTGACCTACAAGGAAGAAGCGTACCTGGACAAGGCCATTCTGGACATCTTCAACTCCTGTCTGGGAGATCCGCTGGAATGCAGCACTCCCCCGTCCCTGAACAGAAAAAAGGACGCGGACGCATGATTCGAAAAAGTGGATTTCCGGCCTTTCACAGATGTTGAGCAGACCATGCATTTTTTGAACTGGCTCAGTATTCTGCTTCTGGCCGCCCTGGCCCTGGGCGCGGCAGGACATGCCTTGCTGCGCAAGAGCGATTCCCGCTCGGCCTTGGGCTGGGTCGGGGTCTGCCTGACGTTTCCTCTGGCCGGCCCGATCCTCTACATTCTTTTCGGAGTAAACCGGGTTCGGCGCAGCGCGTCACGCATGCGCCGAAAAATCGATGCCCTCCCCGCGGACAAGCAAATCCAAGCCACGTCATCACCGAACGCAACCATAAACCCCACGGTCCTGCATCATTCCTTTCAGCGTTTGGAGCGCGTCGGCCGCAACGTTCTCGGCATGGACCTGATCGGCGGCAACTGCGTCGAGCCCCTTTTCAATGGCGACGAAGCCTACCCCCTCATGTTGCGGGCCATCGAAACGGCCAGCCACAGCGTTTATCTGACCACGTACATCCTGAATACGGACAGCCTCGGTCTGAAGTTCATCGACACCCTGGCCCTGGCAGTGCAACGCGGGGTGGAAGTGCGGGTTCTCATCGATGGCGTGGGTGAAAAATATTCCTGGCCCCTGGCTTCGCGCCTGCTCAGGAAAAAAGGAGTGCCCACCGCCCTTTTCATTCCGCCCCGTCTTTTCCCCCCGGACCTGCACATCAATCTGCGCAATCACCGCAAGATCCTGGTTGTGGACGGGGTCCTGGCGTTCACGGGCGGCATGAACCTCAGCCAACAGCACATGCTGGAATCAAAAATGCCCTGGCTGGTCTCGGATCTGCATTTCATCCTGCGCGGCCCGATCGTGAGCCAGTTGCAAGACACGTTTGTCGATGACTGGCTCTTCGTCACCGAGGAGCGTTTTCACCCGCCCGTAACCTCCTCGGAACCCACGGGCGACTCTCTCTGCAGGACCGTGGTCGATGGGCCGAATTTTGAAGAGGATCATCTGAAAGCCATCCTCACGGGAGTCATCTCGGCGGCCGTGTCGTCAGTGAAGATCATGACCCCGTACTTCATGCCCCCGCGCACCTTCCTGAGCGCCTTGACGTCGGCCAAACACCGGGGGGTAAACATCGAGATCATTTTGCCGAGTCGCAGCAACCTACCTTTCGTGCACTGGGCCACCATGCACATCCTGGAGGATCTCTTGCGCACGGGGATCACCGTCGCCTTTCAGCCCGCGCCGTTCTGCCACACCAAGCTCATGCTCGTGGATGGCTGCTACGTGCATCTGGGCTCGGCCAACCTGGACAGCCGCAGCCTGCGCCTGAATTTCGAACTGACCCTCGAAGTCCTGGATCAGCACCTGGCGGAATGCCTGACGCGCCATTTCGACTCCGTCATGGCCAAAAGCCGGCCCGTGACCCGCCGTGAGATCCGGAACCGCTCCCTCCCCGTTCGCCTGCGCGATGCCTTTTTCTGGCTGTTTTCGCCTTATCTCTAATCCTCGACTCAAAGCGACAACGAGCGAAGACGGACATGTCCGCCTGATTTGACTTTGACGAGTGCCCCCTGAATACTTATGTTGCAATATTCCACTCCAGATCCACAACCAGGAGGAGAACTTCTGTGACCAAGGAATTCACCGTTTCCGCCACCTGCCCCGAATGCGGGCGTCGAACCGAGGCAACGTACTCTGAACACGCCATGCAGCAGGCGTACGGGAATGATGCGACCATTCAGATCCTGTGCGCCCATTGTCAGGCCAATTTCGAGCAACCCATCGGCTTGGCCTGCGCGGAATGGGACGACTACTGTCAGGAAATTCCTCTGCCCGCCGATATCTAGGGCCTAACCTTCATCCCACGGAACGTGTATGATTTTTGTCGTGACCAAATGTGATGACTGCCCGTTATTGAGCATTGTCGAAGGCCAGCGCGCCTGCAATATCGGCCCGCCCAGCCACAGGCCCATCCCCCAGGAAGAAGTGCGCCCTTCGTGGTGCAGAATGCGTAAGGAACAGATAATTGTCCGGGATTTCAAATAGACGACGCCCAGGGCAACTTTCGTCTTTCCTGTTGAAGTGCAGCCTCCTCTCTGCTACACAGACCGGCAGTGTTGACTTGTTTGGGGTGGAAGGCATGTCTAATTGACAAACCCATGCCTTCACCATAGTGAGACCTTTGCAAACTCTTTTTCCGGAAGGAAAAATTTTGAGGAACAACATCTAAGGAGGAATTGAGCATGGCGAACATTGAATTCCGTGGTAAAAATTTCGAAATCGACGAAGACGGTTTCCTGCTGAAGTTTGAAGACTGGGCTCCTGAATGGGTTGATTATGTCAAGGAAAGCGAAGGCATCTCTGATATCACCGAAGCTCACCAGCAGATCCTGGACTTCCTGCAGGACTACTACAAGAAGAACGGTATCGCCCCCATGGTCCGCATTCTGTCCAAGTCCACCGGCTACAAGCTGAAGCAGATCTACGAACTGTTCCCCTCTGGTCCTGGCAAAGGCGCCTGCAAGATGGCCGGCCTGCCCAAGCCCACCGGCTGCGTGTAGTTCGAAAGTTTTTCCCAAAAAAAACCCTGCTTTCGCAGGGTTTTTTTTTGCCCGAAGCCAGCCGCCGCACCGGCCAATCTCCTGATCGCGTGAAGGCCTCTGCGCCTCTGCGTTGAGCCCGGCACAGACACATGCTTCAGCGGAAAACCAGGCTTGCCTGGCATATCCGCGCGTTTGGACGGAACCTACTCCGGTAAACGGCCGTAGATCGTGGCCAGAGTTCTCATCCGCGCGGCAAGATCATCCGTCAGCAGTTCCGACTGCATGCGCCAACTCCAGTTGCCACCCGCGACACCCGGAATGTTCATCCGGCCCTCCTCCCCAAGATTCAGGTAATCCTGCATGGGAATGATACACAACGCGGCCACGCTGCCCAGCGCCATGCGGATCAGGACATCGGCCGCCTTATTCGCATCCAGCTCCCGTCCGGCATAGGCAAAAAGCCGCGCCCGCCCCTCTTCACCAAGTTCGTTGGCAAACCAGCCCCGAGTGGTGTTGTTGTCGTGGGTGCCGGTGTAGACCGCGCTGTGCGGTGCAATGTTGTGGGGGATATACGCGTTTTTTCCCATGTCCGGAGAAAAGGCGAACTGGAGTACCTTCATCCCCGGAAAACCGAACTCGTGCATAAGCGCGGTCACATCTTCGGTGATGACACCCAGATCTTCGGCCAGCAGGGACAACTCCGGGACCCGTCTACACACCGACGCGAACAGCTTGCCTCCCGGCCCCGGAATCCAGACCCCGTTTTCCGCCGTAGGCTCGCAGGCGGGCACCTGCCAATATCCGCAAAATCCACGAAAATGGTCCAGCCGGATCATGTCGAAACGCCGACTTTCATGGCTCAGCCGCTCACCCCACCACGCAAAGCCGTTTCCCTCCTGAAAAGCCCAGTCGTAGACCGGATTTCCCCACATCTGGCCGGTCTCGGAAAAATAATCCGGCGGCGCCCCGGCGCAATAAATGGGCAACCCCTCGTCATCCAGTTCGAAAAGCTCGCGATGAGACCACACATCGCTGCTGTCGAGGCTTACATAGATGGGCACGTCCCCGAGCAGGGCAACGCCCCGCATGGAAGCATACCCGCGTAGAATCTCCCAGTGCCGGGCGAAAAGGTACTGGAAATAGCGTTCGCGCAGGATGTCGAAACCCAGCCGCTCGCGCGCCTTGTCCAGCGCGCCCGCCTCGCGCAGGCGCAGGTCGCGGGGCCAGCTATACCATGGCGCGCCGCCCTGCTCGCGCTTCAGGGCCATGAACAGGCAGTAATCCTCCAACCAGAAGGCGGCCTCACGGCAAAAATTCAGAAACGGCTCATCCGAACGCAACCGTGGAAAAACATTGTCGAAAGCCTGCTCCAGAAGCCGCGTGCGCCAAACCGCCGCCGCCCCATGGTCCGCCCGTTCACGGGGAAAAAGCGGCGGCCGCTCCACGTCGTGCGCACGCAAAATCCCCTGGCGGACCAGCAGATCGGGACTGATGAAGAGCGTGTTCCCACCAAAAGCCGAATAGCTGCTGTACGGGGAATTGCCGGCGCCAGCATTGACGGGCGCGAGCGGGAGCATCTGCCACAGGCTCTGGCCGCTGCCTGCCAAAAAATCGATGAACTCGTGGGCCTGCGGACCAAAATCACCCAGCCCGTGACGGCAGGGCAGAGAGGACACATGCATGAGCACCCCGCATCGTCGCCCAAGGTTCATGCGCACCCTCCCGTGGCCCGAAAATACAGGACCGCCAGGGGCGGCAGGACCAGATTCAGGGAATAGGGATGACCATGCACGGGAATGGACTCGGCCCGAACCTGCCCCATGTTGCCCACCCCGCTGCCTCCGTAGCTGAAACTGTCGGAATTGAGGATTTCGAACCAGGTCCCGCCCGCATCCACGCCCACGGCATAGTTTTTCCGCGGCACGGGAGTGAAATTGCAGACGACCAACACAACCCCGCCCGCGCTGTCCTTGCGGAAGAAGCTGAGCACGCTCTGATCCGAATCCTGGCAGTTTTCCCAGGCGAATCCGGCCGGGTCAAAATCGAGCTCGTGCAGGGCCGGGCACTCCCGGTAAACCCGGTTCAGATCGCGGACCCAGGCCCGGATTCCGTCGTGCGCAGGAAAGCGAAGCAGTTCCCAATCCAGGGCCAGATCATGGTTCCATTCCCGCCACTGACCGAACTCCGCGCCCATGAAGAGGAGCTTTTTGCCCGGCAGGCCGTACATGTACCCGAAAAGCGCCCTCAAGCCCGCCATTTTTTGCCAGGAATCACCAGGCATCTTCGACAGAAGGGACTTTTTCCCGTAGACGACCTCGTCGTGGGACAAGGGCAGCACGAAGTTTTCCGCATAGGCGTACCACAGGGCAAAAGTCAGCAAGTTGTGATGGAATTTCCGATAGATCGGGTCAAACTCCATATATGACAGAGTGTCGTTCATCCAGCCCATGTTCCATTTGAGCCCGAAGCCAAGCCCCCCCAGATAGACGGGTTTGGAGACCATGGGCCAGGAGGTGGATTCCTCGGCGATGGTCTGCACCTGCGGGAATTCCTCGTATACCGCTTTGTTCAGTTCGCGCAGCAGTTCTATGGCCGCCAGATTTTCCCGGCCGCCATACTGGTTGGGCACCCACTCGTCGTGGGGCCGGGAGTAGTCCAGATAGAGCATGGAGGCCACTCCGTCGACGCGCAAGCCGTCGAGATGGAATTCCCGAATCCAGTACAAGGCGTTGCAGATCAAAAACCCGGCCACCTCGTAGCGACCAAAGTTGAAAATGGCGCTTTTCCATTCGGGATGAAAGCCCTGACGTGGGTCCGCGTGTTCAAAGAGGGCCGTGCCGTCGAAATTGGCCAGGCCGTGAACGTCCGTGGGAAAATGCCCAGGCACCCAGTCCAGGATGACACCGATGCCCTCCCGGTGCAGATGATCCACGAAATAGCGAAAATCCTGCGGGCATCCGTAACGGCTGGACGGAGCAAAATACCCCGTGCTCTGGTATCCCCACGACCCGTAAAACGGGTGTTCGGCCACGGGCATGATCTCCACGTGGGTGAATCCGGCGTCTTTGACATAAGCGGCCAGTTCATGGGCGATTTGACGGTAATTGAGGAAATTGCCATCCGCATCGCGTCTCCAGGAGCCCAGATGCATTTCATAGACGGCCCAGGGACTGTGCAGCCCGTTGCGCTCACCCCGGGTCCGCATCCACTCCTCATCCTCCCAGACATAGACCAGATCCCATATGATGGATGCCGTGGCCGGGGGCTGTTCGCTGAAAAGGGCAAAGGGGTCGGCGCGCTCGTCCGAGCCTCCGGCCCAGGAAAGAAAATATTTGTAGCGCTGCCCGTGTCGGGCTCCGGGCACGAAGCATTCCCAGACGCCGGAGCTGTCCGCGCGCAGGCTCATGGGGGCCTTGGTCCGGTCCCAGTCATTGAAATCTCCGATGACCGAGACAAACGAGGCATTGGGAGCCCAGACCACGAACCGTGTACCCGGCGAATCCGGGCTCAAGGATTCGGGATGCGCCCCGAAATGTTCGTAAAGGCGGGTGTGCCGCCCTTGCTTGAACAGGTAAATATCAACATCGCCAAGACTGTGCCGTGCGTCCATGTAGTCACCTCCGGAATCAAGTTCTTACGATAGGGAAGAGAGAGGACCATTGGCAAGGACGGAAAGGTTTGTCACAAAAAAAAAGCGCGGTCAGTGCCGCGCTTTAACCAATCCCGCAAGGAACCATCTTAATGATGGTGTTCCTTCATGCCTTCCTTGATGCGATATACCGCAGCGATGACAATGGCCGCGAGATACGTGAAAATTCCTACGACTCCGATGAAACCCTGCACAGAGCTGTGCATCATGTTCCCAAAAAGCTCACCCACCATGACTTCCTCCTCGTAACGTGTCCCAGCGATTCGTATGTGGAACTTTTCACAACCATATCTTGACCAAAAAAGTCAAGGAAAAACGACTTGCGCTCCCAGGCCCGGTCCTGTGAAGGCGACCGCGCCAGGCGTTTACAACTCCTGAAAAAACGTGTCCCGCTGCACCGGAGTGAAGCCCGTGGCGGCGATGGTCTCCACCAGATCGGCGATGGTCATGCCCTTGGGGGAATCCGCGCCGGCCGCATGGCCGATCTTTTCCTCCACGATGGTCCCGTCGAAATCGTCGGCGCCGGCCCACAGGGCCATCTGCGCCGCCTTGATCCCGGAAAAGGCCCAGTACGCCTTGATGTGCGGGATGTTGTCCAGGAACAGTCGCGACACGGAGATCATGCGCAGGTATTCCTCGCCCGTGGGACCGGGCACGCCGAGGGCGTTGTTGTGCGGCTGATAGGCCAGGGGGATGAAACACACGAAGCCGGGCTTGGCATCTTCCAGGGTGCGCAACCGATCAAGATGATGGATGCGGTCTTCCCAGGACTCGATATGACCGAAAAGCATGGTGCAGTTGGTCTTCATGCCCATGTCGTGCGCCAGGCCGTGGATATGCAGCCAGCGGTCGGCGCTGATCTTTTCCGGACACAGCTGCGCCCGCATGGCCGGGGCGAACACTTCCGCTCCGCCTCCAGGCAAAACATCCAGACCGGCGGCGCGCATCTCACGCAGCACCGTCGCCTCGTCCCGATCGCACGTATCGGCGAAATAGGCCACTTCCACGGCGGTGAAGGCCTTGACCACCGCGTCCGGTCGCAGTTCCTTGCACAGGGCGAGCATGTCCAGATAATACTCGTAGGGCAGGTCCGGGTTGAGCCCGCCGACGATGTGGATCTCCCGGATGGGATGCTCCATGCGATCCTGCAGCAGCGTGCGCATCTGCGCCAGGGAATAGGTGTAGCCACCCTCCTCCCCGATCCGCTTGGAATAGGCGCAAAACCGGCACTGATTGCGACAGATATTGGTATAGTTCAGGTGCTGGTTATAGACATAATAGGCGCGGTCACCGTGTCTGGCCCGGCGTTGGCGCAGGGCCGCCTCGCCCAGTTCGTGCACGGGGGCGCTTCGCGCGATATCCAGGGCGAATTCCGGGTCAATGCGTTCTCCGGGCTTCAACGTGGCCAGCCGCTTTTTGGCGGCGCTGCCGAATCCGTTTTCCTTCATTGCGTTCTTCCTCAAAAAAAAGAGGCCGCACCCTTGCGGATGCAGCCTCGAGTCATGCTTGGGTACCGGGCACGAAGCTGCCGCTATTCTTCTTCGGTCTCGGCTTCGGTCTCGGTTTCGGTGTCCGCGTTTTCTTCCATCTTCTGACGGATCATGTCGCCCAGGTTGCTGCCGGTCATGGAGCCGCTCTGGGTGGTGCGGAATTCTCCGGCGCCGGTGGTGCGCTTACGCTCGGGCTCCTGCTGCTTGAGCGAGAGGCCAAGACGGCGTTCGTCGGCGCTGACATGGATGACCTTGGCCTCAATGGCGTCGCCTTCGTTGAAGGCTTCCTTGGGGCTCTTGATCTTCTTCTTGCTCATTTCGCTGACGTGAACCAGACCCTCGATGCCTTCCTCCACTTCAACAAACAGACCGAAGTCAGTGATGTTGGTGATGGTGCCGGTCAGCAGGGTGCCCACGGGGTAGCGATTGGGCACGTCCAGCCACGGGTCTTCGGCCAGCTGCTTGATGCCCAGGGTGAACTTCTCGTTTTCCTTGTCCACGGTCAGAACCTTGGCCCGGACAACGTCGCCCACCTTGTAGAGCTCATTGGGGTGACGGATCTTCTTGGTCCAGGACAGGTCGGAGACATGGATGAGGCCGTCAATCCCGTCTTCAATGCCGATGAACAGGCCGAATTCGGTGATGTTCTTGACACTGGCTTCCAGGATGGTGCCCTCGGGGTACTTCTCGGCCACCAGGTCCCACGGATTGGGCGCGACCTGCTTCATGCCGAGGGAAATGCGCTTGCGGTCCACGTCGACGCCGAGGATGATGACATCCACTTCGTCGCCGGGGCGAACCATCTGGGAAGGATGACGCAGCTTGCGGGTCCAGGACATTTCGGAAATGTGCACCAGACCTTCAACGCCGGCTTCCAGCTCCACGAACGCGCCGTAGTCCACCAGATTGGTGACCTTGCCGGAAAGCTTGAAGCCTTCGGGGTATTTTTCGGAGATATTGGCCCACGGATCGAGAACCAGCTGCTTCAGGCCCAGGGAAACCTTCTTCGCATCCTGGTCGAAGGACAGAACCTTCAGGGTCAGCTCGTCGCCCAGCTGGACCATTTCTTTGGGATGCTTGATACGCTTCCAGGACATGTCGGTGATGTGCAGCAGGCCGTCGAGGCCGCCCAGGTCGATGAACACGCCGTATTCGGTGATGTTCTTGACCACGCCGGTGACCGACTGGCCCTCTTCGAGGGTGGTCAGCAATTCGCCGCGCTTGCGGTCGCGATCTTCTTCAAGCAGCACGCGACGGGATACGATGACGTTGCTGCGGCGACGGTTGATCTTCAGCACGCGAAATTCGAAATCCTGATTGACCAGGGCGTCCATGTCCGGGACCGGACGCAGATCGACATGGGAACCGGGCAGGAACGCTTCGATGCCCTTGATTTCCACAACATAGCCGCCCTTGATGCGGCGCACGATGCGGCCGACAACGACATCACCGGAATCAAGCAGCTTCTCGAGTTCGTCGAGGACCTGCATGCGCTTGGCCTTTTCACGGGAAAGGACGATTGAGCCTTCACGCTCATTTTTGCGGACAACATATACGTCGACTGTGTCGCCAACTTTGACAGCCACCTGGCCGTTTTCCATGAATTCATCCAATGGAATCTGGCCTTCGGACTTGAAATTGACATCCACGAGTATGTAGGTGTCATCAATCTTCACGACCTCGCCCGAAACGATCACCCCTTCTTCGATGTCACCGAAGTCGGAATTGAGATAGTTCTCGAGTTGAGACTCAAAATCCATCTCCATGTCGAAATCGTTCATGGACTCTGGCGTGGTTTGAGTGTTGTTCATATGTTTACCCCCTAACAAAATAAATTTGGGCAGTCCTAGCAGAGTGACCCTGCCTTGACAACCAGAATAATCTCCGGAAAAATCTCATCGCACTCACATAAAATATCGTTATCAAATAATTTTTTTCTTTTTGTTCACGCCCCCTTCCTCCTTCGTCCTCACGCCAACGCCACCAAATCGTAGGTTTTACTCTCTTCGATCACGGCGCGAACCATCCTGCCGGCCCCTACATTTTCCCCGCTGACATACGTAATTCCATCCACCTCCGGAGCCTGAAACCAGACCCGGCCTTCGAACAAACCCGGCCACTCTTCGTGGGCACGGTCGACAAGCACGTCCAGTTCCTGCCCTTCGAATTCCCCGAGCACTTCGGCGCTGATTTCCGCCTGCAGGGCCATGATGCGGTCCCGCCGCTCTTCCTTGACTTCATCGGGCAACTGGTCCGGGAGCACCGCGGCCTCGGAACCGTCCTCGGGATAGTAGGGGAAGACGCCCAGATGCATGAACCGGGCTTCGCGCACAAATGACTCCAGCTCCAGAAAGCGCTCCTCGGTTTCGCCGGGATAGCCGACGATGAAGGTTGTGCGCAGGGCGGCCATGGGAAAAAACTGTCGCACCTGCTCCACCACGGACCGCGGGTCACGGCCAAAGGGCCGACCCATGGAGGCCAGAATGTCCGGGTGGGCATGCTGCAGGGGGATGTCGAAGTACGGAATGAACGGACGGCCCAGGTCGGCCAGGAACGAAAGCAGGTCCCGGTCGAGCCCTGCCGAGTACAGATACATGAGCCTCAGCCACTCCAGTCCGTGCAGGGGCGCGAGTTTTTCGAGCAGGCCGCGCAGGGACTTTTGCCCCAGATCCCGGCCATAGGCGGTCACATCCTGGGCGATGAGCACCAGCTCTTTCCTGCCCTGGTCCAGACAACGCCGGGCATCGTCCAGAATCTCGGCCTCCGGGCGGCTGACCAGAGGGCCGCGAATGGACGGGATGGTGCAGAACCGGCAGCGATTGTCGCACCCCTCGGCGATCTTCAGATAGGCGAAACTTTGCGGCGTGGTCAAAAGACGCGCGGCCGGAAACTCCCGCGCCGTTGCCGTCGGGGCATGCTCCGAACCCGCCCGACCGCTTTCTCTTTGTACAAGCAGCTCGCGCACCCGGCGCGCAAGCTCCCCCTGGCGGCCAATTTCCAGAAAAAGGTCCACCTCCGGCAATTCGGCACGCAGTTCCTGACCGTAACGCGAGACCAGACACCCAGTGACCACCAGGCAGGGCCTGGGCTCCAGGTCGGCCAGATCGCGGGCCGCATCCAGAATGACCTGCAGGGACTCGCTGACCGCCGGCTCGATAAACCCGCAGGTGTTGATCAGCACCACATCCGCGTCCTCGGGCTCGGCCGCGTTGACAAAGGCGGATCCGAACCCGCCCAGCATCCACTCCGTGTCGACCTGATTTTTCGGACATCCCAGGCTGATTGTATGTATGCGTACTTCTCCCATTATTCCTCCAAGTCCACGGAAATATCCGATTCGGACCAAAATTCCACGTTTTCCTTCGTAATTCCAAAAAGCCTCAGGGCAGCGGCGTGAGCCCGACCATGCCCCCACAGCTCCCCGCTCAATCGCTTGGGCAAAAAAATTCTGCTCACCCGGCCTTCGGCAGCGCGCAGCTTTTCTTCCAGTAAAAGCCGCAGGGCCAGGGAGCGGGCCATGTTCCCGAACGCCGGATGCCAGGGGCCCGCGACCAGCCGCGAAAGCATGTCCTGCTCGCCCGCAAGGCCAAGACGAATGACGCGCACGCCCGCTTCCCAAAAACGAAGCAGGGCCCATCCGCTTTCGGCCACTGCCGTCTCCAGGGACCAGGGCGCATACTTCCCGCAGGCATGCAGGTCGGCCAGGCCCGTACCGGCCATGACCACGCACGGATAAATCCGCACGACCTCGGGAGCCAGGGACAGGGTCAGGCGCACATCCTCCCGCCAAAGTTCCGGATCATGTCCCGGAAGTCCGGGAAGAAGCTGAATGCCCAACTCCAGACCGGCCTCCCGGACCAGGTCGCAAGCCCGGGCGGCAAGGGGACCGTCGTATCCGCGCCCGCTTCGCGCCAAAACGTCGGAACTGAACGTCTGCACGCCGAGCTCGACCATGGACACGCCCCGACTGCGCAATCGATCCAATGTGGGTCGATCAATCCGGTCCGGCCGAGTGGAGACACGCAGATGGACAAGGCCCCGGGGGCCGCTGAAACTTCCCGCCACGTCCAAAAAACGATCCTGCCACGAGGGGGTGAGCCCCGTAAACGTGCCGCCGAAGAATCCAAGCCCAAAGGGGCCTTCCATCCGGGACAGGCGCGAGGCAAGATCATGCAGAGCCTGATCCGGATCAACGCTCGCCGTCCCGGTCTGGGCATGCTGGTCGCAAAACACGCAACGGCCCGGACAACCGGCGAAAGGGAGGAAAACCGGCACGAGCACGGTTTTGACATGCGAAGGTTCGGGATGCGGAAAATGCAGGGTACTTTTTTTTGCCATATTCGCCAAAAAGAAAAAAAAACAAGCTGTTAGGCTTGAAAAAAAAACATACGTTGGGTATTGCACATTCAAGAATAGCTATTACAAGCGCTAACTTACGATCAATTTTCAAAAAAAATGCTTTTATTGCAGATAGATAGAAATATCGCTATCCGGGATATCACCCGGAGCAGGAGGATCAATGAGCAACAGTACCCTGACAAAAGCTGAAATCGTCGACAACATTTACGAGAAATCCGAACGCAATCGGGCCGAGGTCAAGAGCCAGGTGGAAGCCATGCTCGACATCATGAAAGAGGCTGTCAAAAAGGATCACTCCCTGCTGATCAGCGGATTCGGCAAGTTCGAGGCCTACGAAAAAGATGCGCGCAAGGGCCGCAATCCCCAGACCAGCGAATCCATTATCCTGTCTGAACGCAAGGTCGTTGTGTTCCGGATTTCCCGCAAGTTGCGGGCCGAACTCAATCCGCAATAAGAAAGCATCCAGGGCTTTCTTTGGCCAACCGAATCCGATTTGATTCGGCTTCGGCCAGGCTGGAGAAAGCCCCGACCTGCACCCGCCAATACGTTGTCCGGTTCAATTCTCCCTTGGTGATCCGGGTGCCTGCAAAGCCCCGGGCAACAAGCTTGGACCTCAGATTGCGCGCATTTGCTTCGACTACGAAAGCGCCATACTGCACAAAAAACGGCCCCACATACTGAATGCGCTGTCCGGCGATGGTTTGCAGGCTGACCCTGGCCGTGCCCGGACCGACCACGCCCAAGGCATCCGCCGCCGCGTAGGACAGGTCAATAATACGGTTGTTGACGAACGGACCGCGATCATTGACCCGCACTTCCGTCGTTCGACCATTGTCCAGATTTCTGATCACCAGGCGGGTGTGCATGGGCAAGATGCGGTGTGCGGCCGTCATCTGATACATGTCGTACCACTCGCCATTGGCCGTCTTCTTGCCATGAAAATCAGGTCCATACCAGGAGGCCACCCCGGTCTCGGCGTATCCTTCGGCCGAGCCCAGAGGAAAATAGGTCTGCCCGAGCACGGTGTAGGGC
>CAXNFJ010000009.1:0-16070 GCA_964201165.1 Desulfomicrobium sp. | reverse complement strand
GTGATGTGCCCGGCAGCCGACGCGAAAGCGTTCATGGCCCCGTTATTGACCACGGTCACCTTGATCGGGAAAGGCTGCGGCGGCATGGCCGCCTCCAGACGATCGACCAATGACTGCACATAGCCTTTGATCCGGGTATCCTGAATCACGGGAAAGCGGGTTTCGATAACCAGGTCGAATTTGCGCGCGAGTTCCAGTTCGTCGCGAATGGTGAACTCGCCCCAGCTGGAGGCAATACGTGGACAAGCCAAGGCGATCAGACAGACCAGGAGTCCCACGACTCCCCGTATGGCCGTGCAGGGAGTCACGCTGTTGCGCTCCTCGGATCAACGAGCACTGCACCAGTGCGCTTGTACCCGCTGAGCAGAAATCGCCGGATAGGACCGGTTTGTTCAAGATGGGCGCGATGGGAGGATTCCTCCAGCGACAGTTGCGCGCCCTGCTCTTTGAGCCGCAAGCGGAAATATTCCCGAAACAGGTTCTCAACCTGGGCATAGGACTCGACTTCCAGCTGGTCCAGATCGGAACTGCTGATGCCCAGCCCGTCCGTGGGAACGGCCTCTATGGCCGACTGCAAAGGCGCAGGGTCATCAAGACGGTCGCAGAGCATGCGGGCCAGGTCATATTCGACGCTTTTGGGAATGAGTTGCAGCGGACTGACATCCCCCACGTCTCCATGCAGGGTCCAGAAACCGGTCAGAAGTTCGTCCAGCTGGTCTGTGGACAGAACGCAGCCACCATGAATCTGGGCCACGTGATACAAAAAAAGCATCCGTGTCCTGGCTTTGAGGTTACCTTCGGCCACGGGATTGGACTGGGGATAGAGGGACCCGAAGGTGCCCGAAATCTGATGATACAGCGCGGAGAAATCATGGACATGCCGGCAGGACGAAGCGCGCGCCGCGTCGCAATATGCCATGCCCACCCCGCAGCCACGCTCGATCTCCTCGGGCGTGTTGGTGGCGATGGGCAGACAGAACCCCAGGTACGGAATGCGCCGGTGATGAAGGAGGGCCGCCAGGAAGGACGAATCGATCCCCCCGGACAAACCCATGACATAGACCTTTAAACCCGAAGCGTGCAGATAATCGCGCAAGAAATCGCCCAATGCCTGCAAAAGCTTCTCGGAAGCCTTAATCTCCAAAAGATCCAGCCACACGGCGAAATCATCGTCACGAGGACAATCCATCCGGGTCAAAGCAGCCATGCTCCCTCCACTTTAGGAATTCATCATATCCAGGAAATCCTTGTTGCTCTTGGTGCCACGCATTTTGTCCAGCAGAAAATCCATGCTGTCGACAGAGTTCATGGAGGCCATGATCCGGCGCAAAATCCAGACCTTGTTCAGGACATCGGGATCAAGCAGCAGCTCTTCCTTGCGGGTGCCGGAACGGTTCAGGTCTATGGCCGGGAAGACGCGCTTATCCGAAAGGTGGCGATCCAGATAGATGTCCGCGTTGCCCGTGCCCTTGAACTCCTCGAAGATGACTTCATCCATGCGCGAACCCGTATCAACGAGGGCTGTGGAGATGATGGTCAGGCTGCCCCCTTCCTCAATATTCCGAGCCGCGCCGAAAAAGCGTTTGGGCCTCTGCAGGGCGTTGGCGTCCAGTCCACCGGACAGGACGCGCCCCGATGAGGGGGTGGTCGCGTTGTAGGCCCGGCCCAGACGTGTGATGGAGTCAAGCAGGACAACCACATCGACCTTGCGCTCCACCAGCCGTTTGGCCTTTTCGAGCACCATTTCGGCCACCTGCACATGCCGTTGCGGCGGCTCGTCGAAAGTGGAGCTGATGACCTCGGCCCGGACCGTGCGCTCCATGTCCGTGACTTCTTCGGGGCGTTCGTCAATCAGAAGGACGATGAGGTAGGCGTCGGGATGGTTGATGCTGATGGAATTGGCGATGGCCTGCATGAGCATGGTCTTGCCCGTGCGCGGCGGAGCCACGATGAGACCGCGCTGCCCTTTGCCGATGGGAGTCATCAGGTCCATGACCCGGGCCGAGTAGTTCTTGTCCCCGGTTTCCAGGCGAAACTGCTCGTCAGGATAAATCGGGGTAAGGTTGTCAAAAAGCACTATTCTTTTGGCTTCCTCGGGTTCACGGAAACAGATTTCCTTGACCCGGAGCAGCGCGAAGTAGCGCTCCCCTTCCTTGGGCGGTCGAATCTGCCCGGAAATGACATCGCCGGTTCGCAACCCGAAACGCCTGATCTGGGATGGCGATACATAAATATCGTCCGGTCCCGGCATGTAGCTGTACATGGGCGAACGCAGAAAACCGAATCCGTCGGGCAGGATTTCCAGGACGCCCTCTCCAAATATGGAGCCGTTTTGGGAAGCGCAGGCTTGCAGCAGAGCAAAGATGAGTTCCTGCTTCCGCAGGCCGCTCATATTTTCAATCTGGTACTCGCTGGCAATATCCATGAGTTCGGGCATGGATTTGGTTTTCAACTCAGAAAGATTCATAACAAACCCTCATAACAAAGTAATGGCTGGGACCTGGGACCGTTTGAAAGGAACAGACCAAAAGGAAAAAAAATATGCACAATGAGAAATATGAAACGTGGTGGAATAATAGAGTACTCTGATATGAAAATGACTAGGAAGCCCTTCAAGGGATCAAGTGGAAAAATATAAACATCTGCTTATGGACTTGTAGTGTCGGGCAGGGATGGAATAAGGAAATAACTGAACGTATAAAAAAAAACAAGGGGCTAATGCCCCTAATCGCCTTCAATCTCATCTTCTGCGTCCTTGGCATGAAGGATATCGGCAAACAAGGCCTCAATGGATTTTTTCACTTCAGCCTGATCCTGCTGCAAAGCAAAGGACAGCTCAAGGGAAATAAGACCCATGGCCTGTTCCAGCAACCGCCTCTCTCCAAAGGACAATTCCTTGTCCTTGCCGATGAGGATGAGTTCCTTCAGCACGTAGGCCACATCGCGCAGATTGCTGCTTTTCAATTTTTCGGAATATTCGCGGTAACGCCGATTCCAATTCTGACCGGAATATCCGGTAAAATCAGTTCGATCCTGGAGATAGACCCGGATCTCGTCCGCCTGCTCTGGAGTGTATACACCACGCAGTCCAACGTTGCGGGCGTTTCGCACGGGTACCATCAACGTGACGTTATTGCTGAGAATACGCACGATGATCAGTTCAGTGGGGACGCCGCCGATCTCCTGGGTCTCAATCCTTTCGACCTTACCGACCCCCTGAGCGGGATAGACGACAAGTTCATCAACTGAAAACACAAGCGACCTCCAGAAAATCATTATCGGACTGCATAGGAAAGATAACCTTAGATCAAAATCAAGACGGCGTCCACTAAGAGCTGGAAAGGTGGCCGGGCGTCAACGCGTGTGCAACCGGGCCATGGCGGCTACCAACCCTTCATGGCAATAATGCAGAACCGCTTCCATCGCGGTATCAAGGGTCTGACCGACCAGGTCCCATTCCGTTGGCAAAAAAGGGCGAAGCACATACTCGGCCATGGCCTCACTCCCCTCGGGACGGCCAATTCCCAAGCGCAGCCTGGCGAAATCCTTGGTCCCGAGATGAGCCGCCACGGATTTAAGTCCGTTGTGCCCGGCCAAGCCGCCGGAAAACTTGAGACGCACCGTACCCAATGATAAATCCAGTTCATCGTGGGCGACGAGAACACGATCCGGGGTGATACCGTGTTTTCTGCTCAACTCGCCCACGACCTGACCGCTCAAATTCATGAAGGTCTGCGGTTTGACCACAAGCCAGCGCCGTGTTCCGTAATCTTCGCTCACTTCCCACAACTCGGCATTCAGGCGGGCATTGCGGGCTTCGCACGCCGATCCGGGCTGGCCCGCCCAATAGGCGACCAGGCGATCCGCGAGCATGAAACCAAAATTGTGCCGGGTCCGGACATACTTGGTGCCCGGGTTGCCCAAACCGACAAACATGCCGTCATATGTCATGGGAAACCGTCAGAAAAAGGGATGGACTGAAAAAAGAAACAAGAGCCCTGCCAGGCAGGGCTCTTGGAAATGAAAGACTATTCTTCTTCGCCGGCCTTGGCGCCACGAGCTGTCTGAACCGCCAGAACCACATGATTGCGATCAAAGACGGCCTTGACTCCATCGGGGAAAACCAACTGGTCAATAAGAACCTTGTCAGCGATATCCAGGTCGGTCACGTCAACGACGACCGAATCCGGAATCATGGTCGGCAGACAGCGAACCAGAACACGCTCCTGCAGAATCTCCAGTTTGCCGCCCAGGACAACACCCTTGGCACGACCGACGGTTTCAACAGGAATGGTGACCTGCACTTCCTTGTCCAACTCAATGCCTATGAAATCGACGTGGTCGTAGCGACGCTTGACGGGATGCTTCACAAGTTTCTTGAACAAGGCATTGCGCTTCTGCACCTGCCCATCAATTTCAATCTGCAACTCAATCATCTTTGAGTAACGGACTTTATCGAAAGCTTTGCCCAAAGCCAGATTGTCTACAGTAAAGGAGATGTTTTCACCCTTCGAATTGTAGAATACGCCGGGAACCAAACCACTGGAACGCAAACGGGAACAAGGGCCTTTTCCCCTTTCTTCACGAGGCGTTAACTGCAAATTTGTGACTTCAGACATGCTTTTCTCCTTTATTCATCAACTAAAAATCAGTCTTTCCGGCCCGGATTCAGCTAAAAAGAACGCTGACCGACGATTCGGAATGGATATTATGAATAGCCTTGGCAATAAGACTGCCAACGGAAATTACCTTGAATTTATTGCTGGCCAGGGCCTGCGCATTGAGCGGAATGGTGTCGGTCACGATGACCTGCGAAAAGGCGGAACTGTTCAAACGCTCCACCGCAGGACCGGACAGCACCGCATGTGAAGCACATGCCACGACATCCTCGGCTCCATTTTCCGCCAACAGGTTCCCGGCCTCGGTCATGGTGCCGGCCGTATCGATCATATCATCGAGAACCACTGCGATCTTGCCCTTGACGTCGCCTATGAGCTGCATCGCTTGAGCCTTGTTGGGCCCTTCGCGGCGCTTGTCGACGATGGCAAGCCCCACTCCCAGGCGCTTGGCATACGCCCTGGCGCGTTCCGTGCCGCCGGCGTCGGGAGAGACCACGATGAGGTTGTCCCCAAGCTTGCGGATATATTCCAACAAAACTTGTGCCGCGTAGAGGTTATCCACGGGCTTATTGAAGAATCCCTGAATCTGCCCCGAATGGAGATCAATGGTCAGGACGCGGTCAACACCGGCCACGGTGATGAAATCCGCCACCAGCTTGGCACTGATGGGCGCCCTGGGCACAACCTTGCGATCCTGACGGGCGTAGCCGAAATAGGGCACCACCGCAGTCACGCGACCGGCGCTGGCCCGCTTCAAGGCATCCAGCATCAGGCAGAGTTCCATCAGGTTATGATTGACCGGAGCACAGGTGGACTGCACCACGTACACATCGTCACCGCGAACGTTGTCGCCCATTTCAATGCGGATTTCTCCGTCACTGAACTTGTCGACCAAGGACGGAGTCAGCTTGCAGCCCAAATGATCACAAATGCGGGCAGCCAAAGCCGGATTGGCGGTTCCCGTGACGATTTTCAACTCACCCATGCGTGGCATAATCTATCCTTGAATAAAAATGGCTGGGGCGGGAGGATTCGAACCTCCGAATGACGGATCCAAAACCCGTTGCCTTGCCAGCTTGGCGACACCCCAACACAGGTTGCCCGGCGTATGCGGCCGATGGCTCCCTCAAGTAAGAAAAAAGACCGCAAGGTTTGTCGACCCGCAGCCCAACCCTCAACCCGTCACGAGTCCAAACAAAAAGGCTTTCCGAACTTGGTCCCGTGACAAACATGCCCTTGAGCCCGCATTTCTCGGGCACAACGCATGGCGCACGCAGATGAAGCAAAAAGAGCCACAAAACTGGAACCACTTCCGCTCATGACGCAGGCGTCGGCGCAGTGCTCCAGGATTTGTTTTTTGATACCGTAAAGTATTGGAAATTCTTGAAAAACAATCTCTTCAAATCCATTCCAAAGCTTGGGTAGTTTCGTGAAGCAAAGACTCATAATCGGGCTGTTTTCCAGTGTCAACCCTTTTCTTGAACGCACTCGGCCTTCAGCATTCATCGCATCCCATCGCCCATAGGCCCACCGAGTGTTGACATGCACGCTAGGGCAGACCACCAGCACCGTATATTCATCCAAATCACACGCCACCGGCTCCAGTCTTTCGCCGATACCCGTGACCCAGGCTGGTTCGTTTCGCAGAAAAAAAGGCACGTCGGCACCCAAGGACAGCGCCACTCCGGCCAAATCTCCTTGTGTCAGGGCGCGTGCCCCGGCCCGTGCGTTGAGCCAGGTCAGAAGAACGGCCGCATCGCTGCTGCCGCCTCCCAAACCCGCGCCCATGGGAATATTTTTCCGCAAATGAATGGCCAGACCCGGAGCAAAGCCCGTGGTCTGACCATATGCGTGATAGGCTCTGGCCACGATGTTCTCCTCCGTGGCCAGGGCGGCCTGGGAGCAGGACAGACGCAAACCTTCTCCTTCAATCTCATCCACGCTCAGAATGTCGCAGGGAGCGGGGAGCGGATAAAAAAGGCTTTCAATTTCATGATAGCCGTCTCCCCGCACCCCGACGATATTCAGATAAAGATTGACCTTGCATCCGGCGGTAAGTTTCCAGGCCATACTCAACCTTGCAAAAAAACGCTCTTTCGAGCGCTTTGGTTACGAAAGCGGAACTGTGCGGAACACATTTCTGCCCTGACGCTTGATGAGGAGCATGACCACACCCTTGGCTTTGCCATCGCTGTCCACCACATCCCGCAGAGCCTTGACCGTGTTCACGGTCTTGCCGTTGGCCTCCAGGATGACGTCTCCGGCGGCCATTCCATTTTTCGCGGCCAGGGAACCTTCGCTCACTTCCACCACCAGCAGCCCACTCGCGCTGTCAAGCTCCAGGGCCTGGGCTTCGGCTTCGGTCACGGGCCGCACGACAAGGCCCAGGACATCCTCACCCTGGGCGTCAGGCTTGCTCTGTCCGCCCTGGGCCACTTTTTCCGCATTGCGTTCACCGAGCACCAGGGGCAACTTGATGATCTTGCCCTCGCGCCATACGGAAAGCGTGATCTTCACGCCGGGAAGCAGGTCGCCGATTTTTCGGGTCAGATCGCCGGCGCTGTTCACGTCCACACCTTCCACGGCCACGATGACATCGCCGGACTTGATTCCGGCCTTCTCAGCAGGATCTCCCGCGGTCACCGACGAGACCAGGGCGCCGCGCGCTTCGGCCAGTCCCAGGGCCTTGGCGGAATTGGCATCCACATCCTGGATGGATACACCGAGCCAGCCCCGTTTGACGCTCTTGAATTCCTTGAGTTGCGCAATGACCTGCTTGGCCGAAGTGCTCGGGATGGCGAAGCCGATACCCTGCCCGGACGCCACAATGGCCGAGTTGATGCCGATGACCTGTCCGTCGAGGTTGATGAGGGGGCCTCCGCTGTTGCCGGGATTGATGGAGGCGTCGGTCTGGATGAAATTATCGTAGGGTCCCGCGCCGATGGTCCGACCCTTGGCGCTGACGATTCCGGCCGTCACGGTGTGGTCCAGGCCGAAGGGGTTGCCGATGGCCATGACCCACTGTCCAACCTTGAGGGCGTCGGAATCTCCGAAGGTGAGAAACGGCAAGGTGATATCAGCCTTGATCTTCAAGAGGGCCAGATCCGTTTCCTTATCCGTGCCGATGACCTCCGCGTCAAAGGAACGCTCCCCGTTCTTGTCGGCCAGGAGGTTGACCTTGATGGAATCCGCCCCTTCGATGACATGGTTGTTGGTGACTATATAGCCGTCGGCGGAAAGGACAAAGCCCGATCCCAGGGAACGCTGCTCGCGAGGCACGCCACCTCCTCCCTGCTGGCCGAAAAACCGTTCGAACTGCTCGAAAAAATCGCCGAAAGGTTCCTGACCTTTCGGCCCCTGGCGGAAAAACTGCTGCATGTTGGGCTGGCTTTTCACCATCTTCACGGTGCTGATATTGACCACCGCCGGGCCGGACGTTTCCGCCAGTTCCGTGAAGTCGGGCAACTGCGCGGCCATGGAGGCCGAAGCCACGAACAGAAAAAACACGGCAAGGGTGCGAATTGCATATTTCATGAAAGACCTCCGTTTACGAGTACACATACCACAAAAAAGCATCGATCGTGCCATGTTGAATATCCGCGTCAGCACGGGCAAAGGCGGCGGGAGCGCGGTCGCATATCAAGCACAATGCTGCACATCGCAGGGTACAGGCACCAGGAAATGACTCATTTTTGCACATCGAGCCCTGCGGGATTCAACAAAAACCGCATGGTCATCCACTCGGACCAGTATATCCCGCCAGAACTGGTGCTCACAAAACCCACATGGCCGCCTGTTTCAGGTGTGAGCAGGCAAAGATTCGCGTTGACCTGGACTTCCTCGCGAGGATAGCAGCGTGGCCCCAGGAAAGGATCGTTCGCGGCATTGACGATGCAAGTGAGCCGATCGATCCGTGGCAGATATTGCCGCGAGCTGGAACGCCGCCAGTAATCCAGGGCGCCTTGGAACCCGTGCATGGGAGCCGTGAATCTGTCGTCGAATTCGCGAAAGGTGCGCAGCTTCTCCACCCCGGTCACATCGAGCATTCCCGGAAAAAGCCGACTCTTGACGATAATCTTCTTTCGCAGCTGGTCAAGCAGGTAGCGGTTATAAAGCGCGCACTGACAGCGGGCCAAAGCCTTGGCCGAGTCCTCCAGGTCACAGGGCACGGAGATGGCGACGGCCCGGCGGACGAATTCCGGAACACGGTCAGGGTCCTCCCCCAGATACTTGAGCACCACGTTCCCGCCCAGGCTGAACCCGACCAGGCCAACGTCGCCGTAGTGCCCCAGGGCTTCCACCATGAGCAGAATCTCATGCACATCCCGGGTCCACCCGGAATGGTACATGATAAGCTTGCGGTTGGGTTCCCCACTGCAACCCCGAAAATTCATGGCCAGAACGTCAAACCCGTGCATACGCGCGGCCTTGGCCATTCCCAGCACGTATTTGCGTCGGGAATGTCCTTCCAAACCGTGCAAAATCACCACAAGGCGGGAGTTTCCACCCCGCGACCAGTCCAGGTCCACAAAATCCCCGTCCGAGGTCTCCAGACGCTGGCGCTCATAGGAAACGTTCGCCTTGGAACGAAAAATCGGCGGGAAAAGGGTCTGCACATGCCCGCTGGAAAAAGGAAATGCGGTCCGCAGCCGCACCATGTCCTAGTCCTCGATGGCCACGCGGATGATCAGCACCGGCTCCTTGGGGACATCCTGATGAAAACCGAAACTGCCCGTGGGCACGCCCGCGATGGCATCCATGACCTCAACCCCTTCCACCACCTGGGCGAAAACAGCATAGCCGAAATCCCGGCTGCCATGATCCAAAAAGGCATTGTCACGCAGGTTGATGAAAAACTGCGAGGTCGCGCTGTCCACGGCCTGAGTCCGGGCCATGGACAAGGTTCCGCGCAGGTTCTTGAGCCCGTTGTCGGCTTCGTTCTTGATGGGTTTGCCCGTCTTCTTCTCGCTCATGGTCTCGGTCATGCCGCCACCCTGCAGCATGAAATTGGGAATGACGCGGTGAAAGATCGTCCCGTCGTAAAAACCTTCGCGCACGTAGTTCAAAAAATTCTCACAGGTCAGTGGCGCCTTGTCCGCAAAAAGCTCTATTTTCATCGTACCCATGGAAGTTTCCATTACTATCATCGTCATTCTCCTTTTATTTCTTGCGCGCCAGGCAGATCCCGTCCTGCTCCGGCGCATGATTCGGCAAAAATGCAAACACGTTGACCGCGTCCCAGCGCCCGCCATCCTGGATCAGGACGTTGAAGGCGCAGGCGTCGGCAAAGGACGTGTTGTCCGCGACAAGTAGCCCCCCGGACCGCAGCAGGCTGTGACAGACCGGTTCCAGTTCGGCATAATAACGCTGGTCCACATCCAGAAAAACAAGGTCAAAGTCTCCTGCCGCCACGGGCAGGTTCCGCGCGTCGGCGCAGACCACTGCGCACCAGTCCCCAAGTCCGGCGCCGCCGATATTCCCTCGGGCCTCACGGCAATGGGCTTCGTGCATGTCCACGCTGACCAGAAACCCCTTCGCATCGCGCATGGCCCGAGCCAGAAAGAGGGTGGAATACCCCACGGCCGCGCCCAGTTCAAGTACGCGCCCGGCGCCCATGATCCGGCACACGAGTTCCAAAAGGCGGCCCATGACCGGCCCGATCACGGGCACGCCGCGCACGGCCGCCTGACGCGCCACCTGCTGCTGGAGGCCCTCGACCTCCGGGACCAGGGTGCGGAAATACGCGACCGGATCCGCTACGGTCCGGGGCACGCCATCCACTCCAGGATCAATGCGTCCTCGCCGCTGTCGGCGTAGTACCCCTTGCGAAGCCCCACCTGCGCAAATCCGCAGCCGCCGTAAAGGGCGCGGGCCGCGACATTGCCGCCACGCACCTCAAGCACGGCCCGGCTGGCGCCACGCAGGCGGCCCTGTTCAAGAAAAAAACGCAGCAATCGCCCTCCGATGCCCTTCCCTCGCAGTGCCGGGGCCACGGCCACGTTGACTATTTCCAACTCGCCGTCCACACTGTAGGCCGTCACATACGCGCAGAGGTTTTGGGCCTCAAAGACCCCGGCGGCCACAAAACGACCCTGGGCCAAAAGACCGGCAAAATGCCGGGCATCCCAGGCATCGGCAAAGACGCTGGCTTCGAGGGCGGCCAAAGCGCCCGCATCTTCCGGCACCAGAAGTCGCAGTTCCAGATCCAGGTCGCGCATCATCACCCCTTTAACAGCGTGGAAGCCCATGTCGATAGAATTGAATCCGGAACGGATCTACGTGGTGGACGACGCCAATCGGCCGCTGGCCGTCATGACGCCTGCGCAGGTTCACCTGCAGGGGCTCAGGCACCGAGGTTTCCTGCTGCTGTTGACGGACCGCCAAGGCCGCCTTGTCCTGCGCAGATTGGACAAAAACCATCCCTGGCATCCTGGATGCTGGGACATTGTGGGCAGCGGTCACATCAAGGCCGGCGAAGCCGCCGAGGAAGCCGCCGAACGGCATCTGCCCCCGGCCGTGCGAGAACTGGATGATAGCCTGCGGCACATGCAGACCCTGACCCAGGGCGCGGGCACAGGCAACGAAATCGTGGAGGTCTTCGGGACCTGTGTCGCGGATCAGATCGTCCGGATCCTGGCCCACGACCTCTCTTTTCTGATCGTGGACCTGGACGAACTCAATGCCCTGGCCTCTTCGTATCCGGACCAGCTCACACCGGCGCTGTTGACCGTATGGAAAACCCGCCTGTACCATCCCGCCACTAATTGATGTAGACCTTGGAAAAGCTCGCCTTGTCCTCCAGCGACCGTCCCGTCCCACGCACCACCGTGGTCAAGGGATCGTCATCGATATGCACCATGAGGGAGCTGTGCTGCGTGATGAGCTTGTCCAGGCCCTTCAAGAGCGCCCCGCCGCCGGCCAGGAGCAGGCCATTGGTGGCGATGTCCGCCACCAGTTCGGACGGAGTCTTTTCGAGGGCCCGGCGCACGGCGGCGACAATGGCGGCTACGGGCTCCTTGATGGCCTCACGCACATGGGAGTCGTTCAGAATGATGGACTTGGGGTTCCCGTCGACCAGGTTCTTCCCCGCCACGCGAAACTGCAGGGGCTCGGGCAACGGCACGGCCGAAGCGATATGGATCTTGGCCGCCTCGGCCATGTTTTCGCCGATCAGGAGCTGAAATTCGTCCTGCACGTAGCGCTGGATGGCGTCGTTGATCTCGTCCCCGGCGATGCGCACGGATTCCGAATAGGCCACGGCCGACAGGGAAATGACCGCCACCTCCGTGGTGCCGCCGCCGATGTCGACCACCATGTTGCCCCGGGGTTCGTGGATGGGCAGGCCCGCGCCGATGGCCGCGGCCATGGGCTCTTCGATCAGTTTGACCTCACGCGCACCGGCCTGCAGGGCCGATTCGATGACCGCCCGCTTCTCGACCTGGGTGATGCCGGCGGGCACGCAGATGACCATGCGCGGCTTGACGATGCGCATGCCGGTGATGACCTTGCGAATGAAGTAGGCGATCATGGCCTTGGTGACCTCGAAATCGGCGATGACCCCGTCCTTCAAGGGACGCACGGCCCTGATCCGCTCCGGGGTGCGGCCGAGGTATTCCTTGGCTTCGCGGCCCACGGCCAGAATGGTGTCGGTGCGGATATCGAGGGCCACCACGGACGGCTCATTGAGCACTATCCCGTCCTTGGGTGAATAGAGAAGAGTATTGGCTGTGCCTAGGTCCATGGCCAGGTTCTTGCCGAGAAAACCGAAAAGCTTGCTGAAAAACATATGGGCCTGCCTGACTTTAAGGGTGTGAATCGGGGTTGTCGAAATCGGGGTTGTCGCCCTGGTCAACCACGCTCGACGGGGCGAATTGCCTGACCTTGTTCCTCAGATACAGATTCTCCAGAAAAAGCGCCAAATAGTCCGCCGCCATCTTGGCAAAGTCACGGATTTCTTCGCTGATGACCCGGCTCTCGCGGTCCCCGAAAACCAGGACCCCGCGGCAGCGGGTGTGCACCTTCAAGGGGAAGGCCAGGAGCGTGTTCAGGACCGGGCTCGGGATATCGCGTCCAAACAGCGGGGTCCGTCCCAACTCGCTTTTGCCGTCCCCAAAAAAGACCGGCTGATTTTTTTTGAAGACCCAGCCCAAAAGCCCGCTGCCCGTGCTGAACGTCTGCCGGGCCGGCAGGGTTTCGGGCATGAAGGGCTTGTTGCTGCCTTCGAGCAGGTAATTGTGCCCCCACTCGTCGCTGACCACGAGAAAGGAATACTCGTAACCGCTGGCCCCGGCCACCAGGGCCAGGTAACGGTTCAGGAAATCCGTCCACTTGGGATGGGATTCGCGCAATCCGTAGACCTGCTGCAAGACATGATACAGCGCCTGTTCCCGGCTGGAGACCCCTCCGTCGCCCACATCGGAGATGATGGCGGACACGACCTGGGCGAACAGGGACAGGACCCTCTGGTCCTTGGACGTGAAGGCATAGGTCTTCTTGCTGTCCATGCACAGAGCGCCGGCGCCGCCGGGCAGGGGGCACCCCACGAAGACCTTGATCTGTTCGTCATGTTCCGAGCCGTAATAGCCCAGAAACGTGTTCTTCTGATCGAATTTCTCCACCACGAGCGGGGAGTTGTTCTTGAGAATCCAGCCCACCAATCCCTGGCCGGACTCGATATTCATCCCCTGGCGGATGGAGTCCCCCAGGCTGAACGATGCGCTCAGGTCGAAGGAGCCTGCCGAATTGCGACAAAAAAGGACAACGGAATAGGCGTCGAACACGCTGCCGATGCTTTCCAGCAGCCTGTCGAGTGAGGGATATTTGGGTATGGTCATGGGATGGACACCCGGGCAGTACGTTGAGGTTCCGGATTTCGCGCCGGAGCGGATATACGGGCATAGAGGAAATTGGGACACGCTTCAATGGAAACGATCGGACTCACAAGCTCAAAATCCTGTTTACGGGCAGCGGAAAACATGTAAATTAGTCTACACACAACCGTAACAAACACAATGAGATAGTTGGCTCCCCGCATGAAATGGCAAACCGCATTTTCCCAGATTCCCACTCTCAATGCCTTGCAAAACGGGCACCTGCTGCCAAAATCACCTCTGCGCGGCCTGAAAGAACTGCGGCACTTCCTCGATTTCATCCATGCCAAATTCTGTCTGCTCAAACCATATCAGGAAATCAAGAACTATCCGCTGGTCGATGCGCGGGACCTGCTCCCGTCCTTTGAGCCCAATTTGACGGAATTCCCCGAACTCCCCGGATTCTCCATGGTCGCCTTCAGCCGGCCCTTGGACTATTTCAACGAAATCTTCCAGTTCGATCTGCTGCACACCTGCCGCGATCCCGACTGCCGGTTGCAGGGAGACAGCTGCGTGCTGGAAAATTCGCTGCAACGCAAAAACCTGGATTGCTTTCTGTCGCATCTGCCCCGGGGGCTGCGCGAGGAATTCAAGGAAGTAACCCTGGATCGACAGATCTCGGATATTTCCTCCTACGCCCTGCTCATCCACTATCTGAGCCACATGGACCGGGCCCATGTCCTGTCCATGGACTGCGACAGGCAATTCTACCTTTCCGGGGTCTATGCCTCGCTGCCCTCGGACCTGGACACGGAACTCAAGCGCTTCGGGCTCAAGGCCCGCAAGTTCAAGCCCAACGACAATCTCGTCTACGAAAACAACCGCGAACTGATGTACCAGTTCCTGATGGAACTTTACGGCTACCCCATCTCCTCCGAACGCAAGACATCGGCGGCCATCTTCGCCCGGCGTCTGCACAAGATGGGGGAACGCTTCCTGGTCAAGGCCCTGGGACAATCGGACCGCACGGTCACGTCCATTTTCAGCACCAAACCGGGCCATCCCTACCCGCGCGTGGAAAAGATCGCCCTGGTGCCCGTGGAAACGAGGGGCATGGACGTGCTCGATTATCTGGAACGCGGCGGGTATTTCTTCGACCGCGAAAAAAAGGTGGTCATCCTGCGGGTCGTGTACCGCCAGCATAAATTCGACCCCAACAACGTGCGCCAGGATCGCGCCCTGTCGGTTTTGCGCCAGGAAATCATCCATCCCCTGACCGGCGAGGTCTGCACCTCGGTCAATCTGATCAAGGACTCCTACACCATGAGTCTCAAGCTGAACGACATCGTGCGCGGGGAATACATCGGCCGGGTGGTCTACAAAAAAAATGAACTTGTCGAAGACACCGACAGCCATGAGAAACGCCTCAAATTCCTGCATTCCTGGCTCAGCAAGCACCAGCGGCGCATGATCGGGTATTCGGAAGAATTCTATGCCGAGATCGTGCGCGTCCTGGACGGGTACCTGTCCGACCCGCAACTGACCGATGAATTCGCGGACCTGCACGACCTCTACCAGGAAGTGTGGACCACCTATAGCTACATCAAGCAGGCTCGCAAAATCAAACAGCTTGAAGACCTGAAAGACCGCTTCCACAAGGGCAAGAAGATTTCCTACCAGTCCATGCTCGCCCACAGCACGGCCCTGCTTTCTGATCTCAAATTCGAATTCGCCCAATATTTTGACGCCCTCGTCACCAAGGCCATCTTTTTTTCAGAGTCCATGCTCAATGACCGCTACCTGATCAGAACGTACATAACGCCCAAGGAAGACCAGCTCACCGATAATGGATTACAGATCAAAAAACTGTACCGCAGGCTTGTCTCTCTGGTTGACGAACTTAAAGCCATACGCAAAACAAAAGTCGACGCATAACGTACATCACCTTTTAACAGCAGGAAACACTTATGTCCGAATTGCTGACCACCCCTCTTCATGCCTGGCACAAGAATAACGGAGCCCGAATGGTCCCTTTCGCGGGCTGGGACATGCCGGTCCAGTATGTCGGCATCCTTGAAGAGCACAAACACACCCGCACCAAGGCCTCCATTTTCGACATCTCCCACATGGGCGAGTTCCTGCTGGAAGGCGACGGGGCGACCGCAACCCTGGCCGGAATCGTGACCCACAATCTGGCCACGCTGGCTCCGGGCAAATGCCGCTACGGCTTTTTGCTGAACGAAAAGGGCGGCGTGCTCGACGACCTCATCGTCTACCGCCTGGAGACGGACAAATACATGCTCGTGGTCAACGGTGCCTGCATCGATTCCGATTTCGCCTGGATCAAGGCGCACCTCCCGGCGAACCTGACATTCGTCAACCAGAGCTTCGACATCGCCAAGATCGATCTGCAGGGCCCGGAATCTCTCGACGTGCTCGCCCGGATCATGCCCGGAGACTGGACAGGCCTTGGTTATTTCGGGTTCAGGAACGTGGATTTCGAAGGATTCAAGCTCATTGTCAGCCGCACGGGCTACACGGGTGAACTGGGCTATGAATTCTACCTGCCCTGGGACAAGGCCGACGTGCTGTGGGAAAAACTCATGGCCGACGGGAGCGTGCGCCCGGCGGGTCTCGGCGC
>CAXNFJ010000008.1:0-17165 GCA_964201165.1 Desulfomicrobium sp. | reverse complement strand
AGAAGCTGTTTTTATCGTGAACGAGATGCACTGGGGCAGTGGACTGACTGTTCCCCCATGATATTCGATCCCAAGGAGGTTTACAAATAATGGCTGATGAAAAACAAATGCGCATCGGAATCCCGAAGGGTTCCCTGGAAGAAGCCACGGTCAAGCTTTTTGCCAAGGCTGGCTGGAAGGTGACCTCGCACCACCGGAACTACTTCCCGGAAATAAACGACCCTGAATTGACCTGTTCCTTGTGCCGTGCTCAGGAAATGGCCCGCTACGTGGAAAGCGGCCTGCTTGACGCGGGCCTCACGGGCAAGGACTGGATTCTGGAAAATCAGTCCGACGTGATCATCGTGGACGACCTGATCTATTCCAAGGCCAGCAATCGTCCGGCCAAATGGGTTTTGGCCGTGGCCGGCGACGCTCCCTACAGGCGGCCCGAGGACCTGGCCGGAAAGAAGATCGCCACGGAATTCGTGGGCTTCACCAAACGCTATTTCGAAGAAGCGGGCATTCCCGTGGACGTGGAATACTCCTGGGGAGCCACCGAAGCCAAGGTCGTGGAAGGATTGGTGGACGCCATTGTGGAGATCACCGAGACGGGTACGACCATCAAGGCGCATGGACTGCGCATCATCGCCGAACTGCTGCAGACCAATACCCAGCTCATCGCCAACAAGGAGTCCTGGAAGGATCCGTGGAAGCGGACCAAGATCGAAAACATGAACACCCTGCTGCAGGGTGCGCTGCGGGCCGACAAGCTGGTGGCCTTGAAAATGAACGCCCCGGCCGATGCCGTGGACAAGGTCATGGCGCTCTTGCCGAGCATGAACTCCCCGACCGTGGCCCATCTGCACAACTCCGACTGGCTGTCCATCGAGACCGTGGTCGAAACCTGCCAGGTCCGGGATCTAGTGCCGATGCTGCAGGCCGTGGGCGCTCAGGCCATCATCGAGTATTCCCTGAACAAGGTCATCTAATCCAAAAGCCCCCGCCAGGGGGCTTCCAAGGAACACGGCCATGAAGTCATGCGCGATGGTACTCATTCTTTGCTTTGCCCTTGCGGGCTGTGGAGCCCAGAAGGGATCCTCCACGGGGCTGTCTTCAAACATGAACCCCAAGGAAGTTGATTTGCGTCTCAACCTCGTGGAGTCGCATATCAACGGTCGTCAGTATCAGCTCGCCTTGCAGGAGCTGATGAAGGTGGAGCCCGCGGCCAACCATCAGTCCCGTTTTCATTTTGACTCGGGCATGATCTATCTTGGCCTGGATGAGATGGAACAGGCGCGGGACGGTTTTACCAAGGCAGTGGAGATCGACGACGATTTCGGGGAGGCCTGGAACAACCTGGGCAAGGTCCAGGACGCCTTGGGAAATCAAAAAGAAGCCGAGGCTGCCTACCGCAAGGCTTTCGGCATCCTGACCTATGTCACGCCGGAGTTTTCGGCCTACAATTTGGGCATGCTCCTGCTGCGCCAGGGCCGGGCCAAGGAAGCAGAAGAGTTCGGTCGCAAGGCGATGGCCCGCAACTGGCGGTTTATTCCGGCCTACAAATTGCTGTCCGATGCCTTCGTGGCCCAGAACCGCATGGATGAAGCCGAAGCGGTCTTAAAAAGCGGTCTGGAAGCGGACATGAACAGCGCCTCGACCATGCTGGCCCTGGCCGAACATCAGGTCCGCATGGGCAAGACAGGGGAAGCCAAGGAATTCTTTGAGCGAGTCATCACACAGCACCCCAAGTCCAGTGAAGCCAAAGTGGCCCGCGATTACCTGGGCCTCCTGCAATGACACCTCCGGGGATGGCCCGCGCATCCTCGGCATAAATCCCTGGATCTATGATTTCGCGGCCTACGGACTCTGGTCCCGGCTAGGTTGCTTGCGGCCCTGCACATGTTGCGGGCCTGCGGCGCCCTCATGGACTGCCTGGACCGGACCTGGTCCGACATCCCCTGGCCCAAAGCCCATGTCACGGGCAAGGGGCATTACCCCGAGTCTTTTGTTCCCCGGCCTTCGGCTCTGAGCGGGGTGCCCAGGCGATATGGCCGTTATGGTCATGAGCCGGGCGTCGTGCGTGAGGCCTTGCGCCACCTTTCCCCACCTCCGGATCTCATACTTGTGACCTACTGTCATGACCTACTGGTATTCCGGCGCAGCCGAGGCCGTGGTCTGCAGCATATGGTGAGGCCTTTCCCGTGCAGAGCGAGCAGCTGTGTCAGTACAACCCCATCTGGCCCTGCGTGGAGGGTAGATATTGGTGGGAGCACGTCGATTTTTGGCGTAGGATGCTTGATGGCTCAACAAGGCGCGCGCCTTCCGCGAAGGGTGAAGGCGCATGGCGGTGAGCCCGGAAAACATGTGTTTCCGGGCACGGTCAACGCGGGGATCAGTCCGACTCGATCCGAAGCAGATCTTCTTCGTCAAGATCTTCGGGATATTCTCCCGAGTCCAGATCGCAAAAACCAAAACCCACGGAGCACATGGGCAGACCCAGGAGTTCCACAAGGCTCAGGTGCCTATCCACAGCCAGGGAGAAGCCGCAGTCCTGATCCGGACAATGCAGGATGTCGATGATTTCTTCTTTGGTGGCGTCGTTGTTGAAGAGCTGAGCCAGCAACTCGGGTTTGCCGCCCTGCTTTTTGGGAGCGTCCCTGCCTTCGGGGTTCAAGGACTGGGCAGGTGATTCGTAGGTGTCCAGCAACTCCCCGTCGGCGTAGAGCCAGTAGCGGAAAAGTTCCTCGTCCACGGTTTGGACAGCCAGCGCCGGGCATCCGAAGTAGCCGGAAAGGTCTTCGGCCAGGTCGGTGAGAATGATGGAATCACCCTCGTCGCTGTCCATTTCGTAAATGGTGGTCAGGTCATCTTCCGTGGGCGAAACAAAGGCCGATCGGCCCTGGTTTCCGAGCTCTTGCAAAATATCCTGGGCCTTTGGACCTTTGAGCGTGATGTTTGCGTACGTGGTTCCCAAGTGGTTATCCCTGAATGACCATAAGTCAAAATAGTTTAAAGGCTTGATATAGTGGTATTATTTTTTGGTTGTCTCGCTTCGGATTCCGAATGAATGGCGGATTCAAAACAACGCTGCCTCGTTAATCTGTGCCACCGTTAAACGAGGGATACCCAGCCGTCAACACGTAGGATTCTTTCAGTTAGCAACTTTTGCGCATGCCGTGTTGAGCGTGCATTTTAAACGCAACATTGTTAAATTATGAGACATCTTGATTATTGAACGGCGCATTGAGGTTGAAGGCCGTAGGCGTCTCGTGCACTTTTGATACGTGGTGCCAAATGATATACCCTCGCAAATCCGGACGGATTTTTCGGGGATGGCCTAAAGGGCGGAGGGTGTCGGCAGGAGGCCGCATGCCTCTTGGGACTTGAGAAAGCACGGGGCTTCGCGTACCGCCAGACGATGAAGGCGGGACCGGGCAGGACCGTCGTGACTGGATTCGGCACGGGCTTTGTCATTTGATTGTTGGCGTTACGCCTTTGGGGCGTGTTTTTACGACATATTTTCCATGCTTGGAGGATTCATGAGCGCAGTGAAGGCGTTGTGCACCGGTGAGGCGGGCAAAGGTGTGGTCATTCAGGGCAATATGGCCTTTGCCGTGGGTTGCGTGCGGGCGGGCATTCATGCCGCGGATGGTTATCCGGGCACGCCCAGCACCGAGGTCATCGACAAGGGGCTGTCCCAGGTCCAGGACATGATCACCGTGGGTTGGTCCGTGAACGAGGCCGTGGCCGTGGGCGTGGGCTTCGGGCATACCCTGGCGGGCAGCGACTGCATTGTGACCATGAAGATTCCTGGCCTTTTCCAGGCCGCCGATGTGATCACCAGCTCCGCCTTTTACACCGGCCAGCGCGGCAGCCTCGTCTATTATATCGCCAGCGACTACACGCCCAGCTCCACCCAGCATCTGGTCGATCCGCGCTACATGCTCAAAAGCTGCTGCATCCCGGTCTTCGAGCCGCGCAATCATCAGGAAATGCATGAGGCGGCACGCATCGCGGCGGATCTGGGTCGCCAATTCAACACCCCTGTGGCCATCATCGCCAGCGGTGTGCTCTGTCACAGTGAAGGTCTGGTCCGGCTGATGGAGACGGCCACGCGTGAAAAGGCTCCCCTGCCGGCCAAGATGAGCGATTTCATCACCTTGCCCGTGCGGGCGCGGATGTTTCACGATCAGGTCCGCACCAGCCGCATTCCGGCCCTGCGCGCGATGGTCGAGGAGAGCCCTCTCAATACCTGGACCAAGGGCGACGGCACGATCGGCATCATCACCCACGGTGCGAACGGGCTCTTCGTGGAAGAGGTCGGCGCGGCGTTGGGCCAAAAAATCGATGTCCTGTCCCTGGGTTTCACGTATCCCCTGCCCATGAATCTGATCCGTCGTTTCTGTGAAAGCATTTCCGGTCCTGTGTACGTCATCGAGGACGGGTATCGTTTCCTTCAGGAAAGCATCCAGGCCGAGGGTCTGGCGGTGCAGGGCAAGGGCGAGGACGAGACGCTGACCGAATGGACTCCGGCGCTGATCGCCGCGCGTCTGGGGCTGGCGGCCACGGCCGCCAAATCCGGCATGGCCAGTCTGCCGCGTCCGCCCATGATCTGCGCGGGCTGCCCGTATCGCCTTTTCGGCCAGATCGTGGGCAAGATGCGCAAGAAGGGCAAGCTCGAAGCCGTGTTCGGGGACATCGGCTGCAACACGCTGTTGCACTTTTTGAACGCCATGGACACGGCGCTGGCCATGGGCGCCAGCGAGGCCAAGCGCCTCGGCTATGTCCTGTCGCGGCCCGAAGCGGCCGGCAAATGCCTGGCCGTGCTCGGTGACGGCACCGAGTGCCACAGCGGCATGGACGCGACCCGCAACACGATTTTCCGCCATATCCCCGGCGTCAAAGTCATCCTGAACAACAATTGGACGGCCATGACCGGCGGCCAGCCCTCGCCCACGTCACCCGCCAATTTGGCCGGGGACCCCAATGTCTTCGACTTGAATGCGAGTCTCATGGCTCATGGCGCCCATGTCGTGGAAGTCAGCGGCTACGACAAAAAGGAACTGGAAAATGCGTTGAAGGAATCCCTGGCCGCGGCCGAAACAGGGCGCTTCACGACCATGGTGGTCACCGGCGTGTGCATCCGCAAGATGCCCAAGGAAGCGTATGGCCTGAAAATGGAAGTGGATGCGGACCTGTGCATCCGCTGCGGCAAGTGTCAGATCTGTTCGGGCATCGAGGCCGACAGCGAGGGCTTGCCATTTTTCAACAAAATCTGTTCCGGCTGCGTGCGTCAGGACGCGGCTTGCGGCCAGATGTGCCCGGTGGGAGCCATCGCCCCGGCCAAGGACCAGGGCTCGTGCGGCCTGACGAGTTGTCCGGATCTGCCCGTCCCGCCCGAAACCATCACCCTCCCCACCCTCAGCGGCGGGTTGCCGTCTTTTCTGTCCGTGGCCATCCGTGGCGTGGGCGGGCAAGGCAATCTCTTCTTCGGCCGGGTCCTGACCCAGCTGGCCTATCTGCTGGGCTATGACAAACAGAACATCGTCAAGGGCGAGACCCACGGCATGGCTCAGATGGGCGGACCGGTCATCAGCACCTTTGCCTGCGGCGCGGTCCATTCGCCCGTGCTCATGCCGGGCACCACCCAGTGCCTGGTCAGCATGGAGCGCAGTGAAGTGTTCCGTCCCGGCTTTCTGGACATGCTCAGCCCCGGCGGCACGGTCATCCTGGCCGACACGGCCATCATGCCTCCGCTCTTCAAGGCCGAGAACTATCCGACCGTGGAGGCCGTGCGTGAAGCCCTGGCCGGATACAAGGTCATCGACGTGGATGTGCTCGGCACGGCCCTTGGCCTGGGCGACCCGACGGGCCGTAGCGCCAACGTGGTCATGATCGGCGTTTTGAGCACGCTGGCGCCCTTCGACTCCTTCCCGATCGAATACTGGCTGCAGGCCCTGAAAAACGTCAGCCCCAAGCCGGCCATCTGGCAGGCCAACTACGCGGCCTTCCTGGCCGGACGAAGCTTGAGTTAAGACCAACCGCGAAACGGCGGGCTCCGGCCCGCCTTTTCTTTTTGAAGGACCAGCCATGCACATCCCCGAATATATCGATTTCGAGGCCATCACGGCCCTGCTGCACGAAGCCCAGGCCGAGGGCCGCGATTTTCTCTACGAATACGAGGTCTACACCCTGCTGGCCAAATCCGGGGCCGAGACTCCGCCCCGGGCCAACCTGCTGGTGCGCGGGGCCAGGCCTTCGGACGAGGAGCTTTTGGCCATGCCCGGGGAAAAGGCCGTGCTCAAGATCGTCTCTCCGACCATCGTGCACAAGACCGAGGTCGGCGGGGTGCGCATCGTGCCCAAGACTCCGGACAGTGTGCGTTCGGCACTGCGGCGCATGCTCTACGAGGTGCCGGAAAATTATGCGGTCTGGATCGAACGCCACCCCGATGCCGCCCCTCCGTCGTACCGGGGGCTCACTGGTCCGGCCCTGGTCGCGGCCATCAGCCGGGATTTGAAGGGTGTGCTGCAGGTCCAGTTCATGCCCCCGGACTCCGACACCTTCGGCCATGAGCTGATCGTGGGCTTACGGCGGACCCGTGAGTTCGGCATGGTTCTCAGCGCGGGGCTCGGCGGCACGGATACTGAACTTTACGCCCAGCGCTTCCGCAAGGGGCAGGCCATTGTCGCCGCGTCCACGGCCATGACCGACGGCCAGACCTTTTTCGAGCTCTTCCGCCAGACCATTTCCTACAAGAAGCTGGCTGGACTGACCCGCGGCCAGCGTCGCATTGTCGGTGACGAACAGCTCATCGAATGTTTCGAGAGCTTCGTGGCCATGGCCAATTATTATTCCCCGGCCAATCCGAACGCGCCTTTCATCATCGAAGAGTTGGAGATCAATCCCTTCGCCTTCACCGATTATTTGATGATCCCCCTTGATGGCATGTGCCGTTTCTCCTTGCCCGAAAGCCAGCCTGTTGGTCGGCCAGTGGGCAAGATCCACAATTTGCTGCATCCGGAGCGCATCGGCATTGTCGGGGTCTCGGCCACGCGCAGGAATTTCGGGCGGATCATCCTTGAAAATGTTCTGGCCCAGGGTTTTGCCCCCGAAAAGGTGACGGTCCTGCGCGAGGGCGGGCCGGATAGCAGCGGCGTGGCGTGCGTGCCGGATCTGGCGAGCCTGCCGCACCAGCTTGATCTGCTGGTCGTGGCCGTGGGTGCGGCCCAGGTTCCGGATTTGGTGGAGGAGATTCTTGTCCGTGACGCGGCCCGGGCAGTCATGCTCATTCCCGGCGGCATGGGCGAGACCGAGGACAGCCGCGAGCGGGCCGGGCAGGTGGTGGCGAAAATCAATCAGGCTCATGCGCGCGAGGACGGTGGCCCGGTTTTTCTCGGTGCCAACTGCATGGGCGTGGTCTCCCGGCCGGGTGGGTACGACACATGGTTCATCCCGGAGGAGAAGCTCCCCCGGGACCGGGACAAACCCTATCGCCGTGCGGCCCTTGTCAGCCAGAGCGGGGCCTTCATGCTGCACCGCAGCAGCCAATGTCCGGAACTGGTGCCGGCGTACATGATCTCCATGGGCAACCAGACCGACCTGACGCTGGGGGACATGGTCCGATATTTCAAGGATTCGGCAGCGGTGGATGTCATCGCGGTCTATGCGGAAGGATTCAACGATCTGGACGGGCTGGCCTTTTGCCGGGCCGTGCGCGAGGCCGTGCTGGCGGGCAAGGAAGTCGTTTTTTACAAGGCCGGCCGTACACCCGAGGGCAAATCCGCGACCAGCGGGCACACTGCGTCTCTGGCAGGGGACTACATGGTCTGCGAGAGCTGCGTGCGTCAGGCCGGAGCGATCGTGGCGCTCAATTTCAACCAGTTCCAGGACCTTTTTCTGTTGGCGGAAACCCTCCACGGCAAGAAGATCTGCGGCAATCGTCTGGCGGCTGTGAGCGGCGCGGGTTTCGAGTCCGTGGGCATGGCCGATTCCATTCAGACCGACGACTACGCCATGCAGCTTGCGCCCTTTGCCGCAGGGACCGTGGACAAGATCGCCGAAGTGCTGCGTGAGAAGCGCCTGGACAGGCTGGTCAGCATCGTCAACCCTTTGGACATCAACCCGGCCGCCGATGACGACGCCCATGCCCGCGTGGCCGCCATCCTGGCCGCCGACCCGGGCGTGGACGCCGTGATCCTGGGCCTTGATCCGCTCTCGCCGGTCATGCACACCCTTGGGCTGACGGACATTCCGGCCTTTGATCTCGGCGCGCCGGAAAGCATTGCCCGGTTGTTGCCGCAGGTGGTGCGGCAAAGCGACAAGCCCATCATCGGCGTCATCGACGGCGGCCGCCTCTACGACGCGTTGCGCGACGTGCTCATGGCCGAGGACGTCCCGGTCTTCCCGGTCTGCGACCGGGCCGTGGCCGCCCTGGCCCAGTATATCCAAGCCCGGTTGTACGCCGATGTGCTCCGGGGCGGGTTGATTCTGGCTTGAATTTGGGGGCAACGGCGCGGAATCAAAAATCCCACTGCTTTTTCCTGCCCCAATCATATGATCTCATGCCGTGGACCATCTGTGCCAGGGTATCTTCGCGCAACCGGAAGTAGCGGCCCAGGTTTTTCGGGTTGACGATGTTCAGGCCATAAAGGAGCCAGCGCAGTCGGTTCGCTCCGCGCATTTCGGGCTGGACGAAATTGCGGATGCGTTCGCGGTAGGCCGCGCCGGGATGGGCGCCTTTTTCCAGCGCTTCGGCCAAGGCTTCTCCTGCGTATTTGCCCGTGAGCAGGGCGTAAAAGATGCCTTCACCCAGCAAGGGGTCTGCGTACCCTCCGGCGTCTCCGGCCAGAAGAACATTGCCTTGCGCCGGGTCTTCCAAGGCGTTGCCATAGGGGATCGAGTGCCCTTCAAGGGGATGGCTGCGAATGAAGGCCTGCGCATCCTCCACTCCCAGCACGCGCAGAAAATCCGCGAACGCGTCCCTGAAATTGAGGGCGTGCCGTCGCAGCCCGCAAATTCCCAGAACCACTCCTTCCCGGTTGGGGAAAACCCAGCCGTATCCGGTGGCCAAGATTCCGGCATGCAGTTCGGGGTGATCCGTGACGCGTGGAGCGGCGTCACGGGGCACGGTGATTTCAATGGCTGCGGCCAGGTTCTTTTTCCAGCGGGCGCTGGGAACCCGAAAGCTCTTGCGGACGATGGAATTGACCCCATCGGCCCCGATCGCATAGCGGCCGCGAAAATCGCCGTGGTTCGTGCGCAGCGTCCCGTCAGGGTCGCAGCGCAACACCTCGCAGTCCGCCAGGACTCGCGCTCCGGCTTTTTGGGCCAGGGTCAGCAGATGGTTGTCGAAGACGGGTCGCCGGACCAGATGGAAGGGGTAGGCGAAGCGACCATGGGAGAGGGGGTGCCCACGGTGATAGAGGGCGAATCCGTCGGTGACCGTGTCCACGATCCCGTCCGCGACCAGGGTCCGGACCGGGCATCCGTGCAGGCGTTCGAGCAGACGCATGGTTTTCCAGGTCAGCAGGCCGCCGCAGAGTTTTTTACGGGGGAAGGTGGCCTTGTCCAGCAGCAGGACTGAAAATCCTCTGCGGGCCAGGACAAGGGCCGCGGTGCTGCCGGCAGGTCCGGCTCCGGCAATGACCACATCGGCATGATACACGTCAGGTTCTCCAGGCCGGGCCCTGTCCGCCGGGGCGGGGGCCCGGGCAATCAGTCTTCGGCGATGGCCGTCAGGTCGGCTTCGACCCCGGCTTCCCGGGCTTTGAGAACCCGGCGGGCGAGCTTTCCGCTGCGGGTCCTGGGCAGGGTGTCCACGAATTCAATGGACCGGATCACGGCGACGGGCCCCACTTCCTTGCGAATGTGCGTTTTGAGCATGCGGATGATTTCGTTGCGGTCGTCAAGGGCCGCGAATTCCGGCTGCAGGATGATGAAGGCCTTGGCCACCTCCCCCTTGATTTTGTCCTGAATGCCGATCACGGCCGCATCCGCCACTGCCTTGTGGGCCAGGAAGGCGTTTTCCAGTTCGACGTTGCCGATGCGATGCCCGGCGACATTCATTACGTCGTCGGAGCGGCCATGAATCCAAATCAGGCCGTCCTCGTCGCGGGTGGCGATGTCTCCGGCCCAGTACTTGTCCGTCCCCATGGGCCAGTATGTTTTTTCGTACAGTTCGGGCTTGCGGTAAATGCCCAGCAGCATGGAAGGCCACGGCTTGGTCACGACCAGATTGCCGCAGGTGCCGATATCCACAGAATTGCCTTGGTCATCGACAATGTCCACTTCGATTCCGGGCATGGGCCGATGCACGGATCCGGGTTTCAGAATGGAGACCGGGAAGGGGGTGATCATGCATCCGCCGGTTTCGGTCTGCCACCATGTGTCGAGGATGGGGCACTGCGAATGACCGATATGCTTGTAGAACCACAGCCACGTGTCCGGGGCGATGGGCTCGCCGACGCTGCCCAAAAGGCGCAGAGTGGAGAGGTCGTGCATGCGCGGATACTGGTTGCCGTAACGCATGAGCATGCGGATGACCGTGGGCGCGGTGTACAGGACCGTCACCCCGTAGCGGGCCACGATGTCCCACATGCGGTCGGCCTGGGGATAAAGCGGATGGCCTTCATACATGACCGTGGTCGTGCCGGCGATGAGCGGGCCGTAAACCACGTAGCTGTGCCCCGTGATCCAGCCCATGTCGCCGGTGCACCAGAAGATGTCCGTGGGTTTGATGTCGAAGACCCAGTCCAGCGACCGGTGCAGGCCGACCATGTATCCGGCGTGGCCGTGGACGATGCCCTTGGGTTCGCCTGTGGTCCCGGATGTGTGCAGGATGAAGAGGGGGTCGTCCGCGTCCATGATCTCCGTGGCCGCATCGGAGCGCTCCTGACGGACCAGGGCGTCATACCAGATGTCCCGGGCTTCGCTCATGTCCACGTCCAGCTTGGCGCGGTTGACCACAACCACGGTCTCCACGCAATCGCACCCGCCGACCAGGGCTTCGTCCACGGTGGATTTCAGATTGATGATGCGTCCGTTGCGGTAGAATCCGTCGGCCGTGATGACCAGCTTGGCCTCGACCTCGGTGATGCGTTGGCGCAGGGCCTTGGCCGAGAAGCCGGCGAAGACCGCGCAATGCACCGCCCCGATCTTGGCGCAGGCCAGCATGGCCATCATGGTCTGGGGGATGAGGGGCATGTAGAGGACCACCCGGTCGCCCTTGCCCATGCCGAGGGAACGCATGGCGTTGGCCAGCTTGTTCACCTCGCGGTACAGTTCGTAGTAGGTGTATTTTTTGGTGTTTCCGGCCTCGCCTTCCCAAATCAGGGCCAGCTTGTTCTTGTTGGCCGTTTCGATGTGTCGGTCCAGGGCGTTGTAGACGATGTTGCACTGGGCGCCCTTGAACCACTGGTAGCGCGGGGCGTCGGAGTCATCAAGGACGGTGTCCCATTTGCGGAACCAGTCCAGCTCTTGGGCCGCGTCCTCCCAATATCCGAGGTTGTCGCCCCGGGCCGAGGCCTGGGCCGTGGCGAATTCCTGCGGGTTGACATTGGCCTCGATGACCAATTGGGGCAGGGGGCGGAAGACGAGCTCCTCGCTGTAAGCCATGTCGGATTCTTTCATGGCGTTCTCCTTGCGCGGCAGGGCGCGCTTCATGCCGGTGCGTCGTTCCATAAGAGTGTACTCGTTTTGTCGTTTGAGCGAAGCCCATTCTCGGCTAATGGCCTTTTCGGGCAGGTAAGCGCCTTAGAGCTGCAAAATTTTCTTCAATTCGCCGATGCGGCGGCGGCTGACCGGAAGCTCGATTTTCTTGCGCCCCGCCGTGCGCAACATGAAATTGCCCCCCGGCATGGACGCGATCTCGGTGACCAAGTCCAGGTTGACCAGATACTTGCGGTGTACGCGGCAAAAGCGGTGGGGCCTCAGCCTTGCTTCCAGATTTTTCAGGCGATAGGAAGTCAGGAAGCGGTCCTGGGCCGTGTGCACGAAGCTGTAATCCTCATAGGCTTCCACGTACACAATCTGCGTGTAGGGGATGAGGATGTGGCGGCCTTCCTGGTTGACCGGAAGCTTTTCGATTTCCGGCGACCGTTCCCGGTTCATGTCCCAGGCTTGGCGCAAGGCATTGACAAAGACCTCTTCCTCGTCCTCGCCCATGGGCAGGTGCAGAGTTTCTTCACTGATGTGCTGGCGGCTGCGCAAGGGCTGGGTTGGCGGCGCGGCTTTCTTGCGGGGCAGAAGAGGGCGCAGGCGCTCGATGGAGCGTGCGAAACGGTTTTCGTTCACGGGCCAGAGCAGATAGTCGGCGGCGCCGAGTTCGAAGGCGGTGAAGGCAAGGTCCTCTTCGGTGGCCAGAAAAATGAGGGCTGGAGGGTCATCGCCTTGGGCCAGATGCGCGGCGAGTTCCATGCCGCTGACGCCGTGGGGCAACTCCGTGCCCATGAAAAAGACATCATAAGGTATGAAAGACAGCATTTCCAGGGCCTCAAACGATGATACCGCTTCCCCGAGCACGGCAATCTCCTTGACAGGAGAGAGCATGTCTCGCAATTGGGACCGAACTTTGGAATCCGGATGAAGAAGTAACGCTTTGAGTTTGGACATGGCGCCAGCCTGGTCGCAGGTAATAGGGTAAACGATCCTATATCCTTGATTTCCAAAGACCTCAAGATCCGTTCACGCCACAGATGCAGATGCCTGCAGTTTTTTTCCTCGCGGGGTCATTGTGTCGGTTGTCCGGATTTTACCCCTTCCCGCGTCAATTGGACATCGCCGGGGAAATCAAATATAAAAAAACGTTTTATTCGTAAAAAGCGGGAGCCGCGTCTCCCCGCACAGGAAGTATGGCAAAGCAAGAACATATCAGAAATTTCAGCATCATTGCCCATATCGATCATGGCAAGTCCACCCTGGCGGACCGGATCATGGAAAAGACCGGTCTTATTACCGACCGTCAGAAAAAGGACCAGTACCTGGATCGGATGGAGCTGGAACAGGAACGCGGCATCACCATCAAGGCCCAGAGCGTGCGCATTCCGTACACGGCCAAGGATGGCCGCAAATATATCCTGAACCTCATCGACACTCCCGGCCATGTGGACTTCTCCTATGAGGTGTCCCGCAGTCTGGCCGCGTGCGATGGCGCGATCCTGGTGGTCGACGCCACCCAGGGCGTGGAGGCCCAGACCCTGGCCAACGTCTACATGGCTCTGGACAATGATCTGGAAGTGCTGCCGGTCCTGAACAAGATCGATCTTCCCAGCGCCGAACCCGACCGGGTGGCGGAGGAAATCGAGGAAGTCATCGGCCTGGACTGCACGGATATCATCAAGGTTTCGGCCAAATCCGGCCTGGGCGTGGACGAGCTGCTTGAACGCCTGGTCGAACGTGTGCCGGCTCCCAAGGGAGACACCGAAGCACCCTTGAAAGCCCTGATCTTTGATTCCTGGTACGACACGTATCAGGGCGTGGTCGTGCTTTTTCGGGTGCTGGAGGGTCGGATCAAGACCGGCCAGCGCGTGCAGATGTGCGCCTCCGAGAAGAAGTTCGAGGTGACCAAGCTTGGCGTGTTCTCACCTGACGCCATGGAAATTCGCGAAGTGGCTGCCGGCGAGGTGGGTTTTTTGTGCGGGGCCATCAAAGACTTGAAAGACGCTCAGGTCGGCGACACCATCACCGATCCTGAAAATCCCACGGACTCCCCCTTCCCCGGCTTCAAAACCATCAAACCCATGGTTTTCTGCGGGCTCTATCCCGTGGAACCGGCCGAGTACGACACCCTGAAGTACGCTCTGGAAAAGCTGCAGCTCAACGACGCGGCCCTGCACTACGAGCCCGAGACCTCCCAGGCCCTGGGGTTCGGCTTCCGCTGCGGATTTTTGGGACTGCTGCACATGGAAGTCATTCAGGAGCGGTTGGAGCGCGAGTTCCAGGCCAAGCTCATCGCCACGGCGCCCTCGGTAATCTACCGGGTGACCCGCATTGACGGAGTGACCTTTGACATTGACAATCCGAGCAACCTGCCTGCGCAGGAAAAAATTCAGTCCATTGCCGAACCCTTTGTGCGTATGGAAATCCATGTGCCCAACGATTATGTAGGCAATGTACTGGGGCTGTGCGAGGAAAAGCGTGGCATCCAGAAGGACATGCGCTATCTGACATCGACCCGCGTGGTCATCAGCTACGAGTTGCCCTTCTCGGAGATCGTCTATGACTTCTTCGACCGTCTGAAGTCCGTGACCAAGGGTTTTGCATCCCTTGATTACGAAGTCATGGACTACCGCCCGGCCGATCTGGTCAAGCTTGACGTGCTCATCAACAGCGAACCCGTGGATGCCATGGCTGTCATCGTGCACCGCTCCAACGCGGCGTACCGGGGCCGGTCCCTGGCCTTGAAGCTCAAAAGGGTCATTCATCGCCAGTTGTTCGAGATCATCATCCAGGCTGCCATCGGCAGCAAGATCATAGCGCGTGAGCGGGTCTCGCCCATGCGCAAGAACGTCACCGCCAAGTGTTACGGCGGTGACATCACCAGAAAGCGCAAGCTTTTGGAAAAACAGAAAGAAGGCAAGAAGCGCATGAAACGCATGGGTAGTGTGGAAATACCGCAGGAAGCGTTTCTGGCCGCTTTGCAATCAGACGAATAGACCTTTTGGTCCTCCCGAAAACAACCGCGTAAGCGGCTCAACTACCAGGTAGGTAGACATGAATCCTCGTTGGCAGACAATGCTCAAAGAATACGCTGAAGCCCTTATCGTGGCTCTCATCCTGGCGTTTTTCATCCGTTCGTTCGTGGTCCAGGCGTTCAAGATCCCGTCCGGGTCGATGCTTCAGACTCTGCAGATCGGCGATCATCTGCTGGTCACCAAATTCGCCTACGGCGTGAAAATTCCTTTTACCCACAAGATGATCATCGAGCGGCCTGGCCCTCAGCAAGGTGATATCGTTGTTTTTGAATTTCCGGAAGATCCCTCCAAGGATTTCATCAAGCGTGTCATCGGCGTGCCCGGCGACGTCATCGAGATCAAGGACAAGCAGGTTTTCCGCAACGGCGTGCTGCTGGTGGAACCGTACATCCAGCATGTGGATGCATCCACTTCCGTGCCACGGCGTGATAATTTCGGGCCGGTCATGGTCCCCGAGAACAAGTATTTCGTCATGGGCGACAACCGTGACGAGTCCTATGACTCCCGCTTCTGGGGCTTCGTGGAGCGCAACACCATCGAAGGCAAGGCCCTGATTCTCTACTGGTCCTGGGAAAGCCTGACCAATATCCGCTGGGAACGAATCGGACAATTGGTGGAATAGCGATGATCGCCAAGGTCTCCACCGCTGCGCTCTTGGGAATCGACGGATTCACCATTGAACTCGAGGTGGACCTTGCGCGTTCGGGCATGCCCGCCTTCGCCATGGTCGGCCTGGCCGAGGGCGCGGTGCGCGAGTCCAAGGAGAGGGTTTTTTCGGCCCTCAAAAATTTCGGTTTCAAGCTGCCGCCAAGCCGCATCACCGTGAACATCGCACCGGCCGACATCCGCAAGGAGGGCTCGGCCTACGATCTTCCTTTGGCCCTGGGCCTTCTGGTCGGGGCCGAGGTCATTCCTCAAGAAAGGCTCCTTGGTCTGTATCTGGCCGGGGAGCTTTCTCTTTTCGGGGACTTGAAGCCCGTGCCCGGCGTGTTGCCCCTGGCCCTGCGCGCCCTTGAGGCCGGAGCCCGGGGCATGGTCGTGCCCGAGGCCAACGGGCGGGAGGCCGCCGTGGTGCAGGGGCTGCCCATTTTCCCCTGTAGGTCCCTGGCCCAGGTCGTGCGCTTCGTGCTCGGTGAGGAGGACATCGCTCCCCTGACGTGCGATGTGCAGAGCCTGTGGGGTGAACGGCAGCTTTTTTGGCAGGATTTTTCCGAGGTCAAGGGCCAGGAGCGGGCCAAGCGCGCCATCGAGATCGCCTGCGCCGGCGGCCACAACATGTTCAAGTTAAGGCCGATATACCCCCAAGTAAAATATTCCTCTCGGGCCGTGGGTGATAGCGAAAAAAATATAGAGACATTCACAGGATGTATGTGAAACATGGCTCTTGTGAAACATAAGCTGAGGGAGTGCCAATGGCTTCCTTAGCTGGCTTCCCCAGTGATCCTTGCCAGTAAGTTCCTCACGCTGGAGGCATGCCACTTCCCGCCCCTTGCCGTGGTGATGCTCCTGCTGTTCAGTTCCTCGGCAATCTCCCTCAAACTCGAAGCCCCAGCTTCCTGAATCTCCTTGACCACTTCGGCCAGCTTCCCGGCCCGTTCATCAGCTCCCCGCTTGATGGCGTCCACCCCCTGCTTGCTCCCGTTGTTCTCTCCCTGAAGGTGAGCGGCTCCATTGGGACAGCCCAGCTTCACGCCCCTGGCCTTGGCGGCGGCAAGTGCGGCCTTGGTTCTGGCAGAGATGGCCTTCCTTTCCTCCTGTGCAACCAGTGCCATGATGCCCACGGTCAATTCGTTGGCGGTAGGCATGTCCACAGCAATGAACTTCACCCCAGCATCCTGAAGGCCCAGCAAGAAATGGGCATTGCGTGACAGGCGGTCCAGCTTTGCGATGAGAAGCGTGGCTCCTGTGATCTTGCAATGGTCCAAGGCCTTGGCCAGCTTGGGCCTATCGTTCTTCTTGCCGCTCTCGGTCTCCATGTATTCGGCCAGGAGTTCCCAGCTTCCACCATTCAGATAATCAAGGACGGCCTTCCGCTGTGCTTCAAGCCCAAGCCCAGAGGCTTCCTGCTTGGCCGTGGATACCCGGAGATATGAGATGAACTTCCCGCTGTGCTGAACCATGATCTTCCTCCTTCCTGTGCTGTTCTTTCCGCTGTTCAAAAACCTCTAACGAACGGTAGGGCTTTTTGTACAGGGTGGAGAGGTGGGCGTCAAGGAGTTCTGGATAATCACAATACCCCAGCAAGCGAGGCAATAGCTTCACCTTTGAATGCGTAGGTGCTCACCTCCAGTCCATGCCCAGGACTCCGGCCTAAGGCTCATTAGGTTGTCCGTGCGTGGTGGTGGCCTGTCTATGGAAGCAAGGGATTGGATGACAACCTTGTGATGATGAATTGTCTGGGAGACTGAAGCCGACCCAAGGCATGGGGGGGAACTTGGTATTGATACACGATATATGGGCTTTCAGATTTTCACACAGAAAACACTCGTC